>NZ_JBFUGW010000110.1:0-20375 GCF_056402735.1 Rhizobacter sp. P3_C12 | reverse complement strand
GTGCCGGGCGGCCGTCGGTGCCGTGGCAGGCGGCGCAGGTGGCGGCGAGCGAGCGCAGTGCGAGATCGTCGGCCGACAGCGCGGCCGACAGCGCGGCCGAAGGCGCGGCGGCGGTGCTGCCGGTGGCCGCGGCCAGCGCAAAGGCCAGCCAGGCGGGGTGCTGCGAGGTCATGCGGGTGTCTCCTCCACGCGAAGCCCGGATCTTCGGGGCCCCGCAGAATCCTACGGTTTTCGTCCCCTATGCGCAGCAGGGGCTTCGGCCTGGGCCGCTCCTGAGAGATGCTCCGTCGCCAACCCAGGAGAGACCGATGCCCCGACTACACGTCAATGGAAGCGTCCGCGAGTTCGAAGCCGAGCCCGACACGCCGCTGCTGTGGGTGCTGCGCGAGCAGTTGGAGCTGACCGGCACCAAGTACGGCTGCGGCATCGCGCAGTGCGGTGCCTGCACGGTGCACCTCGACGGCGTGCCCACGCGCAGCTGCGTGCGCCCGGCCTCGACGGTGGGGCCGGAGGAGAAGATCGTGACGATCGAGGGCCTGTCGGCCAACGCCTCGCACCCGATCCAGAAGGCCTGGGCCGCGCTCGACGTGCCGCAGTGCGGCTATTGCCAGTCCGGGATGATCATGGCGGCGGCCGCGCTGCTGAAGGCCAAGCCGCGGCCCACCGATGCCGACATCGACGACGCGATGACCAACATCTGCCGCTGCGGCACCTACAACCGGGTGCGCGCGGCGATCAAGGCGGCGGCGCACGGCGGTGATCCGAAGCAGGCGGGGCTCAACATCGTGCACATCGACGGAGGCAAGGCATGACGCGGGCCGAGCGCCGGGCCGCTCCCAAGCCGGCCCGCATCCCCTCGGGGGATCGATCGATGTACTCATCGAGCGGAGGGGTCGTCATGACTCGGCGCGGCTTTCTCGCCGGTTCGGCGGCGACCGGCCTGGTCGTCGCATTCCACATTCCGTTCGCCGGCGAGGCTGCTGCGCAGGCCGCTACGCCGGAGATCAACGCCTGGGTCGTCGTGCAACCCGACGAGACGGTCGTGATCCGCATCGCCCGCTCGGAGATGGGCCAGGGCTCGCTGACCGGCCTCGCGCAGCTGGTGGCCGAGGAGCTCGACTGCGACTGGTCGCGCGTCAAGACCGAGTACCCGACGCCCGGCCAGAGCCTCGCGCGCAAGCGCGTCTGGGGCAACTTCTCGACCGGTGGCAGCCGCGGCATCCGCGAATCGCACGACTACGTGCGCAAGGGCGGCGCGATCGCCCGCACGATGCTCGTGCAGGCCGCGGCCGACGGCTGGCAGGTGCCGGCCGCGCAGTGCCAGGTCGACAAGGGCGTGATCACGCATGCGGCGAGCGGCCGCAAGACCACCTACGGCAAGGTCGCGCTGGCGGCCGCGCAGCTCACGCCGCCCGCCGACGTGGCGCTGAAGGACCCGAAGGACTGGAAGCTCGCTGGCAAGCGCCTCGCGCGGCTGGACACGCGCGGCAAGCTCGACGGCTCGCAGGTCTACGGATCCGACCTGAAGCTGCCCGGCATGCTGAACGCGGCGATCCGCGACTGCCCGGTGTTCGGCGGCAAGCTCGCGAGCTTCGACGCGGCGGCCATCGCCGGCCGGCCCGGCGTGAAGAAGGTGCTGCGCGTCGGCGACAGCGCGGTGGCCGTGGTCGCCGACACCTGGTGGCGCGCGAAGTCCGCGCTCGATGCGTTGCCGGTGGTGTGGGACGAAGGTCCGAACGCGAAGATCGGCAGCGCCGAGATTGCTGCGACCTTGAAGGCCGGTCTCGATGCGCCGGAGGCGGCGGTCGGCAATTCGAACGGCGATGCGCGGGCGGCGCTGGCCTCGGCCGCGCGGGTCGTCGAGGCGGTCTACAGCTATCCGTTCCAGAACCACGCGACGATGGAGACGATGAACGCGACCGCGAAGTTCACGCCCGCGTCCGACGGCACGCCGGCGCGCTGCGAGGTCTGGACGCCGACGCAGAACGGCGAGGCGGCGCATGCGGCGGCGGTCGAGGCGTCCGGGCTGCCGGCCACGCAGTGCGAGGTCTACAAGCTGCTGCTCGGCGGCGGCTTCGGCCGGCGCGGTGCGGTGCACGACTGGGTGCACCAGGTGGTCGCGATCGCGAAGGAGATGCCCGGCACGCCGGTCAAGCTGATCTGGTCGCGCGAAGAGGACATGACGCACGGCCGCTACCACCCGATCACGCAGTGCAAGCTGCGCGCCGGTTTCGACGCGGCCGGCAACCTGACGGCGCTGCACATGCGGATCTCCGGGCAGTCGATCCTGGCCGGCGTGTTCCCGCAGAACATCCGCGACGGCAAGGACCCGGTGGTGTTCCAGGGCCTGAACGCGCCCGGCCCCGAAGCGTCGATCGGCTACAGCGTGCCGAACCTGCTGATCGACCATGCGATGCGCAACCCGCATGTGCCGCCGGGTTTCTGGCGCGGCGTCAACCTGAACCAGAACGCGATCTACCTCGAGTGCTTCATCGACGAGCTCGCACTGGCGGCGAAGCAGGATCCGCTCGCGTTCCGGCGCAAGCTGATGAGCCAGCATCCGAAGCACCTGGCGGTGCTGAACGCGGCGGCCGAGCGCGCTGGCTGGGGCAAGCCGGCGCCGAAGGGCGTGTTCCGCGGGATCGCGCAGACGATGGGCTTCGGCAGCTACGTCGCCGCGGTGGCCGAGGTGTCGGTCGACAAGGACGGCAAGCTGAAGGTGCACCGCATCGTCGCGGCCACCGACCCCGGGCACGCGGTCAACCCGCAGCAGATCGAGGCGCAGGTCGAGGGCTCGTTCGTCTACGGCCTGTCGGCCGCGCTGTACGGCGGCTGTACCGTGAAGGACGGGCGCATCGAGCAGACCAACTTCGACACCTACCCGGTGCTGCACCTCGACGAGATGCCGAAGGTGGAGACGGTGGTGATGCCGTCCGGCGGCTTCTGGGGCGGGGTCGGCGAGCCGACGATCGCGGTGGCGGCGCCGGCAGTGCTGAACGCGATCTTCGCGGCCACCGGGCAGCGCATCCGCGAGCTGCCGCTGAAGAACCACTCGCTGAAGAAGGCGTGATGCGGGCGATGGCGATGGGCTCGGTGGCGGCCGTGATGGTGGCGTGTGCTGCGCCGGTGCCGCGCGATGCGCTGCCGCAGCCGCTGACCCCGGTGCCGGGCGACGCGGCGCGCGGGCGCGCGATCGTAGCGAGCCGGCAGGCCGGCCTGTGCCTGCTGTGCCACCCGGCGCCGATCCCCGAGGAGCGCTTCCAGGGCAACCTCGCCCCCGACCTGGCCGGTGCCGGCGCGCGCTGGTCGGCCGCGCAGCTGCGGCTGCGCATCGTCGATGCGCGCCGGCTGAACCCGCAGACGATCATGCCGCCGTACCACGACACCGGCGGCCTGCAGCGTGTCGGCACCGCATGGCAGGGGCGGGCGGTGCTCGATGCGCAGCAGGTCGAGGACGTGGTGGCCTGGCTGGTGACGCTGCAGTGAACACCGCGCTGCATCGCCGCGAGCTGTTGCAATACGGCCTCGCCGCCGGCGGCCTGCTGCTGGTGCGGCCGGCGCGGGCGACCAGCTTCGAGATGCAGTCGGCGATCGCGGACTACGCGTCCGGCGCGCCGGTGAAGCCGGGCAAGGTGAAGTTCGACATCCCGCCGCTGGTCGAGAACGGCAACGGCGTGCCGATCACCGTCAGCGTCGACAGCCCGATGACGGCCGCCGAGCACGTCACCGGCATCGCGGTGTTCAACGAGCGCAACCCGCAGCGCGACGTGGTGCGCTTCACGCTGGGGCCGCGCGCCGGACGCGCGGTGGTGTCGACGCGGATCCGGCTCGCGACCTCGCAGCAGCTGGTGGCGGTGGCGCGGCTGAGCGACGGCACGTTCTGGTCGCAGGGCGTCGACGTGCTGGTCACGCTGGCCGCCTGCCTGGAGTGACGGCGCGATGGCCCGCACGCTGATCACCGCACCGGCCACCGCGAAGCGCGGCGAGGTGATCGAGCTGCGCACGCTGATCGCGCACCCGATGGAGACCGGCTTCCGGCCGGGCGCCGACGGCCTGCTGCTGCCGCGCAACCTGATCACGCGCTTCAGCTGCCGCTACAACGACGAGCTGGTGTTCAGCGCCGACCTGCATGCCGCGATGGCGGCCAACCCGTACATCGCGTTCTTCACCACCGCGACCGAGAGCGGCACGCTGAGCTTCCGCTGGGAGGGCGACCACGGCTTCTCTCAGACCGAGACGGTGGCGATCAGCGTGGGCTGAGCGATGCGGCGCGCGCTGGGGCTGGTCCTGCTGGTCGTGACGGTGGCGTCCGCGCAGGAGGCGCGCCGCTCCGGCTTCGACGACATGAGCCCGTCGACGCAGGCGATGCAGCGCGACGATGCGCAGAACCCGGCGATGCTGTGGGTCCAGGACGGCGCGGCGCTGTGGGCGCGCGCGCCGTCGCCATCGGCCCCCGCCTGCGCGGGCTGCCACGGCGATGCGCGCGAATCGATGCGTGGCGTGGCGGCGCGCTACCCGGCGTATGACGAGGCGCTCGCGCGGCCGATCGACCTGGCGATGCGCATCAACCGGTGCCGCGAGACGCGCCAGGGCGCGTCGCGGCTCGCACCCGACAGCCAGGAGCTGCTCGGGCTCGAAAGCTACGTGGCGCTGCAGTCGCGCGGGGTGCCGATCGAGCCGCCTGCCGATGCGCGGCTGCTGCCATGGCGCGAGCGCGGCGAGGCGCTGTACCGCGAGCGCATCGGCCAGCTGAACCTGTCGTGCGCGCAATGCCACGACGAGCGGGCCGGCCAGCGGCTGGGGGGCGGCCTGATCCCGCAGGGCCATGCGAACGGCTACCCGCTGTACCGCCTCGAGTGGCAGGGCGTCGGGTCGCTGCTGCGGCGCATCCGCAACTGCATGACCGGCGTGCGCGCCCAGCCGCTGCCGGCGGAGTCGCCGGAGTCCACCGCGCTCGCGCTCTACCTCGCGTGGCGCGACCGCGGGATGGCGATGGAGTCGCCCGCGGTGCGCCCCTGAGCCGTCAGCGCGCCGTGTTGTTGCGCAGCGAGGCGAACAGCGCGGCCAACGCCATCACGACGAGCAGGCCGCCGTAGCCGAGCGTCGTGGCGTGCAGGCCGAACAGGCCGGTGCCGAGGCCGGCGATGATGGCGGGCACGCTGAACGCCAGGTAGCTCAGCGCGAAGAAGCCCGCCATCAACCCGGCGCGCTCGTGGGGCGCTGCCAGCGGCACCAGGCTGCGCACCGCGCCGTTGAAGCCGGCGCCGAAGCCGAAGCCGGCCACCAGCGTGCCGCCGAAGAAGGCGAGGCCCGAGCCGGCATGCACGCCGACCAGCGTCAACGACAGGCCGATCACCAGCGCCAGCGCGCTGCCGGTCAGCACCGCGGGCGCAGGGCGCAGGCGCACCCAGCCGATCGCCGCGGCGCCCGCCAGCACCAGCGTGGCGATCAGCGCGCCGCCGGTCGTCGGCGCGGAGGTGCCGGTGACCAGCTTCGCGAGCGTCGGCCCGAGCGACAGGTAGAAGCCGCCGAGTGCCCAGCTCGCGGTGTTGAGCGGCAGGATGCGCCACAGCGTCGCGCGTGCCGCGGCCGGGATCGCGATGCGCGGACGCAGCGATTGCCAGACGCCCGGGCGGCGCGTCACGGTGTCGGGCAGGAACAGCGCGGCCAGCGTCTGCAGCGCGAGGATCGCCAGCAGCACGTCGAACACCAGGTGCATCGGCGCCGGCGCGAACTGCACCAGCGCGCTGGCGCCGAGTGCGCCGACGGCCATGCCGAACATCGGCGCGACGCTGTTGAACAGCGCGCCGCGGGTGGGGCTCAGGTCGAGCAAGGTCGCGCTCAGCGCGCTGGTCGCGATGCCGGTCGCGAAGCCCTGCACGATGCGCGCCGCCAGCAGCCAGCCGGCCGACTCGGCAGACCAGAACAGCACGATCGACAGCAACTCGATCAGCAGCGACGCGAGGATCACGGTACGCCGGCCGAGGTGGTCGGACAGCGCGCCGAACACCAGCAGCGCCGCGAGCAGCGCGAAGGCGTAGCTGGAGAAGATCACCGTCAGCGCGAGCGGGCTGAAGCCCCAGGCCTCGCGGTACAGCGCGTACAGCGGTGACGGCGCGCTGGAGGCGGCGAGGAAGCTGGCGACCAGCGAGACCGTCAGCCACAGCGAGGCGAGGGGGCCGAGGCGCAGCCCGGCCGCGCGGAGGGCGGCGGGCGCAGGGGCGAGTGCGGGCGTGGTCATGTTGGCTCCTTCAGCTAACGCAAAAAAATTGCGTTAGCGGATTCTGAACCCATTCTCGAGCTAAAGCAAATACTTTGCGTTAGCATGGTTTCATGACTGCAACCACCACCCCGCGGCCGGGCGGCCGCAGCGCCCGCGTCCAGGCGGCCGTCCACCGTGCCACGCGTGAGTTGATCGAGCTGCACGGGCGCGCCGAACTCACCGTGCCGATGATCGCGGCGCGTGCCGAGGTCACGCCGTCGACGATCTACCGCCGCTGGGGCGATCTCGGCGAGTTGCTGGCCGATGTGTCGGTCGAGCGGATGAAGCCGGATGCGCAGCCGGCCGACACCGGTTCGGTCGCCGGCGACCTGGTGGCCTGGGCGCAGCAGTTCCATGAGGAGATGTCGTCGCCGATCGGGCTGGCGATGATGAAGGACGTGCTGTCGACCGAGGCCCATGGCGAAGGCACCGCGCCGTGCCAGTGCGCGCAGTTCACCGCGGCGCAGATCGCCGTGATCTTCGAGCGCGGCGTGGCGCGCGGCGAGCCGGTGCCCGAGGTGCAGCGGGCGATGGACGTGGTGGTCGCGCCGATCATCTACCGCGCGCTGTGGGGGCCGGTGCCGGCCTCGTCGGCGCTGGTGGAGCGCTGGGTCGCGGAGTGCCTGGACGGGGCGGGCGCGCGCTGAGCTTTCAGCGGCCGGCGTCGGGCTCGCTGCGCCAGACCGGCAAGGCCTGCTCGAACGGCGTGGCGGCCGTGCCGAACACGGCCGGGTCCTGGGCGCGCTTCAGCCAGGCCCGCGTGTCGTGGTGGGCGCCGGGCAGCGGCTGGTCGGCGCGGAATGCCTCGAACCAGTCGTGCACCGCGCGGTAGCGCTCGGGGTGCTGCGCGCGCGTCCACGCGAGCCCGACCAGGTCGGCGAACCCTTCTTCCCAGCGCGTGGCGCGCATGTCGCGCTCCAGGTCGGCCTGCGGGGCCGTGCTGGCGTCGAGCGCGTCGGTGAAGCCTGCTACCGGCGGGGTGTGCCACGCGCCTTGCACGTAGCGCCAGCAGTGGCCGAGCTCGTGGGCGGTCATCGCCTCGACGATGGTGTCGCGCAGCTCGGCCGGGATCTTCTCCAGCGTGGATTCGGCCTCGGGGTTGCCGCGCATCGTCAGCACCAGCTTGCAGCGGCCGTCGACATAACCCATCGCGATCGGCGGCTCGCCGCCCTGCGCCACCGGCTGGGCGACGATGTCCAGCGGCAGGCCCTGTGCCCGTGCATAGGTGATCACCGGCCACGCGGCCTGCATCCAGCGGGTCTCCAGCGGCGTCAGCGCCGCGGCACCGGCCTGCAACGGGAGGCAGGTGACCGAGACGAAGCCCAGCACCAGAACGACATCGACGACACGCTTCCACATGGCTTCCCATTGAACCGGGAACGGCCGCCCTCGTGGGGCCGATCAACCAGGGGAAAGCGCGCCAGTTCGCACGCCGCGGCGGAATTCGCTCAGTCGTCGGTGTCGGAAGAGGGCGTCGCGCCGCTGCCCGGCGGGGGCGGCGCGGCGACGCGGTAGCTCTCGCTCGCCCAGGCGCCGAAGTCGACGTTCTTGCAGCGCTCGCTGCAGAACGGGCGGTAGGGGTTGTCGCTCGCGTAGAGGCTGTCGCCGGCGCAGGTCGGGCAGCGCACGATGCGGGGCTTGGCGGGGGTGTTCATGCGCACAGCGTCAGTTCGAAGGTGGCGTCGATCGCCGCGGGCTTCAGCCGGCCCTCGGCATCCTGCTTCATCAGCCGCACCATCACCATCAGGCGGTGGCCGCTGATCTCGGGCACCAGCTGGCGGCTGCCGTTGTCGATGCGCACGCGCAGCAGCTGGTACACGCGGCCGGCCGGCAGGCTCTGCTGGTACTGACCGCCCTGCGTGACGACCTTGTGCGGCACGCCCGCATCGCGCAGCAGCCCGAGCAGCACGCTCAGTGCCTCGGCGAGCGGCGTCAGCGTCGCGATCCAGCCCGACAGGTCGGCGCGCCGGCTCGCGGCGTCATGCTGCTGCCACGCGTAGTAGGCCGGCAGGTCGAACTCGCAGGTGCCGCCGGGAATGCTGATGCGGCTGCGGATGCTCATCAGCCATTCGTTGGCCGTCAGCACATGGCCGGCCTTGCCGGGCAGCTGGTTCAGTCCGTTGAACGCATGGTCGACGCGTGCCATCACCTCGAGCAGCGCCCCTTCGGAGATCGCCGGGTTGCCGCGGTAGCTCTGCAGCAGCGCCCGCTGGCGCTCGAGCTCCTTCAGCAGGTCGGACTTCAGGTCGGCGCGCGATGCGACGTCCATGATCTCGAACATCGTCGCCAGCGCGTAGTGGTGGTCCACGGCTTCGTCGCGCGGCAGCAGGCGCCCGAGGCGGTCGAACAGGTGTTCGAGTCGGAGCATCGTGCGGATGYTCTCGTTGAACGGGTATTCGTACAGGACCAAAACGGCGGCTTTCCGGGCGATCAATGTGACAACGTGACGCCGGATTGTTCCACAGGGTGGCACTTCATCGCGATGTGATCCATCGTGATTCGATCCAGCTTGCCCAGAGACTGCGGACTTCGGCCGCAAGTTCCGCCAGACTCAGGTTCTCGTTGAAGATCACCGCGTCGGCAGCGGCACGGCGTGCCTCGCGGCTGGCCTGCTGGTCGATCACGGCCTGCACCGCGGCCACGGCCCAGCCCGATCGGCGCGTGACGCGCGCGATCTGCGTCGCAGCAGGGCAGTCGACCACCAGCACGCGGTCGACCCGGGCCCGCCAGCGCCCGGATTCCACCAGCAGCGGCACGTCGAAAACCCGGGGGCGATCGCCTGCGGCGGCCGCCTGGCGATCGCTCTCGATGCCGATCAGGGGATGCAGGATGGCTTCGAGCTGCGATTTCGCGGCGGGGTCGGCGAACACGATCTCGCGCATGCGGGCGCGGTCGAGGCCGCCGTCGGCGCCGATCGCCGCGGCACCGAACTGCGCGCGCAAGGCATCGATCGCCGCGCCGCCCGGCGCCGCCAGCGAACGGGCGATGGCATCGGTGTCGATCACCGCCGCGCCCAGGTCGGCGAGCATGCCCGCGACCGTGCTCTTGCCGCTGCCGATGCCGCCGGTCAGGCCGATGCGCAGCGCGGCCATGCGGTTGCTCCGGCGTTCAGGCCCAGCCGAGCCAGCCGAGCACGCGCGCGTGGCCTGCGAGCAGCACGACGATGCCGCCGCCGGCGAGGAAGGGGCCGAACGGCACATAGCGCCCCTCGCGCAGCGAACTCATGGCCTTCATGCCGATGCCGACCACCGCGCCGATCACCGAGGCACCCAGCACGATCGGCAACACCATCTGCCAGCCCAGCCAGGCGCCCAGCGCCGCGAGCAGCTTGAAGTCGCCGAAGCCCATGCCCTCCTTGCCGGTGGTCAGCTTGAAGAGCCAGTAGACGGACCACAGCGACAGGTAGCCGGCGACCGCGCCCCACAGCGCCAGCGGCAGCGGGATCGTCCAGCCGAGCGCGCTGGCCACCAGGCCGGCCCACAGCAGCGGCAGCGTCAGGTTGTCGGGCAGCAGCGTGGTGTCCCAGTCGATGCCGGCCAGCGCGATCAGCACCGCCACCATGCCGCACCACAGCAAGGCCACCGGCTGCGCGCCGAAGCGCCATCCGACGGCTGCGAACAGCACGCCGGTCAGGATCTCGATGAACGGGTAGCGCGCCGAGATGCGCGTCTTGCAGGCCGAACAGCGCCCGCGCAGCCACAACCAGCTCAGCACGGGAATGTTCTCGTACCAGGTGATCATGTGGCCGCACGACGGGCAGCGCGAGCGCGGCTTCGACAGCGTGATCGGCTCGGGGACGTCGATCTTGACGCCGAGCATCTCGGCGCTGTCGATCTTCCAGCCACGCTCCAGTGCCATCGGCAGGCGATGGATCACGACGTTCAGGAAGCTGCCGATGCACAGGCCGAAGACGGCCAGTGCAGCGGGGGTCAGGAAGATTTCAAGCAGGTCCTTGTCCATCTCGGCCGGTCACACCACCTGGCCGATCTTGAAGATGGGCAGGTACATCGACACGACGATGCCGCCGATCAGGACGCCCAGGATCACGATGATGAACGGTTCCATCAGGCTCGACAGGCCCTTGACGGCCTCGTCGACCTCGTCCTCGTAGAACTCGGCCGACTTGCCGAGCATGCCGTCGAGCGAGCCGGATTCTTCACCGATGGCGCACATCTGCAGGACCATCGTCGGGAAGATGCCGGTGGTCGACATCGAGGTCGTCAGGCTGGCGCCGGTCGACACATCCTTCTGGATCTGTTCGGTGGCTTCCTTGAAGACGGCATTGCCGGAGGCACCACCGACCGAGTCGAGCGCTTCGACGAGCGGCACGCCGGCGGCGAACATGGTCGACAGCGTGCGGGTCCAGCGGGCGACCGCCGACTTGTAGACCAGGTCACCGAACACCGGAACCTTCAGCAGCAGGCGGTCCATCGCCTTCTGCATCTTCTCGGAGCGCTTCCAGGATTCCAGGAAGAAGTAGGTGCCGCCGCCCAGGAAACCGAAGATCGCCCACCAGTAGCTGACGAAGAACTTCGACAGCGCGATCACCACCAGCGTCGGTGCGGGGAGATCGGCGCCAAACGACTTGAACACTTCCTCGAAGGCCGGGATCACGAAGATCATGATGACCGCGATGACGACGAAGGCGACGACCAGCACCGCCACCGGGTACATCAGCGCCGACTTGATCTTGTTCTTGATGGCCATCGTCTTTTCTTGATAGATGGCCAGTCGATCAAGCAGCGCTTCCAGGATACCGCCGGCTTCACCGGCCTCCACCAGGTTGCAGTACAGCGCGTCGAAATACAGGGGGTGCTTGCGGAATGCCGACGACAGGCTGGTACCTGTCTCGACGTCGGTGCGGATGTCGGTCAGCAGCTTGGTCAGGCGCGGATTGGCGCTGCCGCGCGCGACGATGTCGAAGGCCTGCAGCAGCGGCACGCCGGCGCGCATCATCGTCGCCAGCTGGCGCGTGAAGATCGCGATGTCCTTCTGCTTGATCGAGCGGCCGCCGCCCATGCGGCGCTTCTTGACCTTGTTGACCAGGATGCCCTGGCGGCGCAGGCTGGCGCTGACCACGGCTTCGCCGCCCGCGCGCATCTCGCCGCGAACGATCTTGCCGTTCTTGTCCTTGCCTTCCCACTCGAAGACGAATTCCCGGATGTTGCTCTTCGCCGCAGTCGCAGTTGCCATGGTGCCTCCGAGAACACACCGGTCCTCGTCCCGTTGAATAGTTGTTCGACACGTGCCGCGAACGGCACGGATTGCATCACTCGTTGGTGACGGAGATGACCTCTTCCAGCGTCGTGAATCCGGCACGGACCTTGATCAGGCCGGATTGACGCAGGTCGCGGATGCCTTCCTTGCCGGCCTGGTCCGCGATGTCCATCGCCGTTCCTTCGGCCAGGATGATGCGCTGAATGTCTTCGCTGATGGGCATCACTTGGTAAATGCCGACACGGCCTTTGTAGCCGTTGCTGCAGGCGGAGCATCCGACAGCCCGGTACGGTTTCCAGGTGCCGTCGATGTCCTTCTCGGCGAAACCGGCCTTCAGCATCGCCTCGCGCGGGTAGTCGGCGGGCGTCTTGCACACCTCGCACAGGCGCCGTGCGAGGCGCTGCGCAGTGATCAGCAACACGCTGGACGCGATGTTGAACGGGGCCACGCCCATGTTCAGCAAGCGGGTCAGGGTGGTCGGCGCGTCGTTCGTGTGCAGCGTCGACATCACCATGTGGCCCGTCTGAGCCGCCTTGATCGCGATGTCGGCGGTCTCCAGGTCGCGGATTTCGCCGACCATGATCACGTCCGGATCCTGGCGCAGGAACGACTTCAGGGCCGCCGAGAAGGTGAGCCCGGCCTTGTCGTTGACGTTGACCTGGTTGATGCCCGGGAGGTTGATTTCCGCGGGGTCCTCGACGGTCGAGATGTTGACGCCCGGCTGATTCAGGATGTTCAGGCAGGTGTAGAGCGACACGGTCTTGCCGCTGCCGGTCGGGCCGGTCACGAGGATCATGCCGTATGGGCGCCCGATGCACTTCAGCAGGCGGTCTTTCTCGATCTTCTCGTAGCCGAGGGCTTCGATGCCGAGCTTGGCGCTGGACGGGTCGAGAATCCGGATCACGATCTTCTCGCCGAACAGCGTGGGCAAGGTGCTGACCCGGAAGTCGATCGCCTTGTTGCCGAACTTCAGCTTCATCCGGCCGTCTTGCGGGACGCGCTTCTCGGAGATGTCTAGCCGCGAGATCACCTTGATGCGCGATGCGAGCTTTTCCTTGATCGCGATCGGCGGCTGCGTGATTTCACGCAACTCGCCGTCGACGCGGAAACGCACGCGGTAGTGGTATTCGTAGGGCTCGAAGTGCAGGTCGGAGGCGCGGGCATTGATCGCGTCGATCAGCATCTTCTGCAGGAAGCGCACGACCGGGGCGTCCTCGACGTCGGTCGTGACCTCCTGGCTTTCCGGTGCCGCCGTGGTGTCTTCGTCGGTGACGTCGAATTCGAATTCGCCGCCGACGATGTTCTCGAGCGACTCGGTGGCGCTGGCACCGCTGCTCTCGAGGATCTTCGCCAGCTTGTCGTGCTCGACGATGATCCATTCCGGCGACAGCTGCGTCGCGAACTTGATGCGTTCAGCGGCTTCCTGGTCGGTCGGGTCGGCACCGCCGATGAACAGGCGGTTGCCGCGTTTGCCCAGCACGAGCACCTGATACTGAACGGTCAACTTGGCGTCGATGACGTTCTTCGGCAGCTTCTGGGGATCGACCGCATTCAGGTCGAGCAATGGCAGCGCGAGCGCCGTGGCCAGGGTGTGCGCCAGATCGGCGGGGGAGACCGCGCCGGCGGCGATGACCGATGCAACGAAGCTGGCTTTCTTGTCCTTCGAGGACTTGACCAGGTCTTCCGCGGTCTTTGCATTCAGCTTGCCTGCATGCACCAGGACCCGGGCAACGCCGGAAAGTGCAGATTGGGGGGCTTCGGCAAGAGTGTCCACAGGCAGGTTTCGTGCAAAAAACAAGTCGACGATCGGACGATGATCGCCGATTCATGTGGCACTGTAAACCGAAGCCGGCCCGGGAGCGGTCAAGAAGTCACGCCAAGCAGCCGGATCGCGTGCAACAGATTGCGTCAGGGTGACGGCGACTGAGGATCCAACCTGAGGAACAACTTGATGGACAACGGCAGCGAGGACTGCCRAAAAACTGGTCGGGGTGAGAGGATTCGAACCTCCGGCCTCTACGTCCCGAACGTAGCGCTCTACCAGGCTAAGCTACACCCCGATCTTCCGGTGCGAACCCGCGAGCATCGCGAGGCACCTGATGACAAACAAGTCGCAGTGTTCTGATTCGGGGGTCTCAGAACGACCTGTCGATCGATCGAAAACACAATTCTAGCAGAGCTTCGCGGTGTTTCGAGTCGGGCAGCGACAAGAGACTCGTGCGTGCCTTGTCGGCCTCGTCGCGCGCAGCTTGCCGCGTGGCGTCCAGCGCACCGGTGAGGCGGACGATCTCGACGATTTCCGCCAGGCGATCCACCTCTCCGTGCTCGATCGCATGGCGCACCACGGCGCGTTGTTCTGCGCTGCCGCGTTCCATGGCCAGCAGCAGCGGCAGCGTCGGCTTTCCTTCGCGCAGGTCGTCGCCGACGTTCTTGCCCAGTTGCTCGGTCGCGCCTTCATAGTCGAGCAGGTCGTCGACCAGCTGGAAGGCCGTCCCGAGCGCTCGACCGTAGCTCGCGCAGGCCTCTTCGATGTGCGGCGGCGCATCTGACAGCACCGCACCCAGTCTCGCGCTGGCCTCGAACAGCTTGGCCGTCTTGAACCGGATGACCCGCAGGTAGTCGTCGACCGCGATATCCGGGTCGTGCATGTTCATCAGCTGCAGCACCTCGCCCTCGGCGATCACGTTCGTCGCGTCGGCCAGGACTTCGAGCACCCGCATGCGGTTGACCGACACCATCATCTGGAAGGCGCGCGAATAGAGGAAGTCGCCGACGAGCACGCTGGCCGCGTTGCCGAACAACGCATTGGCGGTTGCCCGGCCACGGCGAAGCTCCGACTCATCGACGACATCGTCATGCAGCAGCGTTGCCGTGTGGATGAATTCGACGATCGCGGCCAGCTCGAACCGCTCCGGCCCCCGAAAGCCCAGCGCGTTGGCAAACAGCAACACCAGCATCGGGCGAATGCGCTTTCCACCGGCGCTGATGATGTAGTTGGAAATCTGGTTGATCAGGGCAACGTCGGAGGACAGGCGCTGCCGGATCACCTGATCGACCTCGCTCATTTCCGGTGCCATGAGTTGCGCGATGTCGGGCACGGGACTGGTGGGATGCGTGGTGGAGGTCTGCACGGAAGGCTCGGGTGGTTGCGCGAAATTATAGGAAGCAGGCGCGTGCCACCGATTTGTGCAGGATTGCCCGCTCGGTGAATGGCTCATCGCTGGTGTCGGGCTTTCCCCGGCTTGGCGGCGCGTGATAGACTCGCGGGCTCTGCATTTCCTGCAGGGTTCGCGCATGGGGTGCCGGTAATCGAGCAGATCAAGAGATCGAGCTGATCGAGAGCCCAGCCCCTGGCGGAATTCATCGAAAGGGCTGATATGTACGCGGTCATAAAAACCGGCGGCAAACAAGAAAAAGTTGCTGCAGGCGAAAAGATCAAGATAGAACAGATTGCTGCGGATGTTGGCCAAGAGATCACGATCGACCAGGTGTTGGCTGTCGGAAACGGCGCTGACCTGAAGATCGGGACTCCCTTGGTTGCGGGCGCAAGCGTGAAGGCCACCGTGGTGGCGCAAGGCAGGCACGACAAGGTGCGCATCTTCAAGATGCGTCGTCGCAAGCACTACCAGAAGCGGCAAGGTCACCGCCAGAACTTCACCGAGATCGAAATCACTGCGATCGTCGGCTGATCAAGGAGTCACACCATGGCACAGAAAAAAGGCGGCGGTTCCACACGGAACGGCCGCGATTCCCAACCGAAGATGCTCGGCGTCAAGGCCTTTGGTGGCCAGCAGATTCCGGCCGGTTCGATCATCGTCCGCCAGCGCGGCACGAAGTTCCATGCCGGTCAGAACGTCGGCATCGGCAAGGACCACACGCTGTTCGCACTGGTCGATGGTGAAGTCAGCTTCGCCATCAAGGGCCCGCGCAACCGCCAGACGGTCAGCGTCAAGACGGCAGCGTGAGCTGCGGCTGCCTCGCGCAGCCGGCGTTGATCCCGAGCCCCGGTCACCCGGGGCTTTTGTTTTTTCCGGTCGCCGGACGACCGGTGGCCTACCATGCAGCCTCTGGCGGTGCGGTGGCCTGTGGGCGAGATCATGAAATTCGTAGACGAAGCGACCATCGATGTGGCGGCAGGCAACGGCGGCAATGGCTGCATGAGCTTTCGCCGCGAGAAGTTCATTCCGTTCGGTGGACCGAACGGGGGTGATGGCGGGCGCGGCGGCAGCGTCTTCGCCGTCGGCGATCGCAACCTGAACACGCTGATCGATTTCCGCTACGCCCGACGGCACGAGGCCCGCAGCGGCGAGAACGGCCGCGGGTCCGACCAGTACGGCGCCGCTGCCGAAGACATCGTGCTGCGCATGCCGATGGGCACGATCATCAGCGACACCGAAAGCGGCCAGGTGCTGGCCGAGTTGCTGGTGCCTGACGAGAAAGTGCTGCTGGTCAAGGGCGGCGACGGCGGCTTCGGCAACCTGCACTTCAAGACCAGCACCAACCGCGCACCGCGCCAGAAGACGCCCGGCTGGCCCGGCGAGCAGAAGAAGCTGAAGCTCGAACTGCGCGTGCTGGCCGATGTCGGCCTGCTCGGCATGCCGAACGCCGGCAAGTCGACGCTGATCGCCGCGATCTCGAATGCCAAGCCGAAGATCGCCGACTACCCGTTCACGACACTGCACCCGAACCTGGGCGTGGTTCGCGTGGCGCCGGAGCAGAGCTTCGTCGTGGCCGACATCCCCGGCCTGATCGAGGGCGCAGCCGAAGGTGCCGGCCTCGGCCACTACTTCCTGCGCCACCTGCAGCGCACCCACCTGCTGCTGCACCTGGTCGACATGGCGCCGTTCGACGAGGCGATCGATCCGGTCGCGCAGGCGAAGGCCATCGTCACCGAGCTGAAGAAATACGACCAGTCGCTGCATGACAAGGCGCGCTGGCTCGTCCTCAACAAGCTCGACATGGTGCCGCTCGAAGAGCGCGAGAAGCGCGTGAAGGATTTCGTCAAGCGCTTCAAGTGGAAGGGGCCGGTGTTCCAGATTTCCGCGTTGACGCGCGAAGGCTGCGAGCACCTGGTGCATGCGATCTACAAGCATGTGGCAGCGCTGAAGAACGTGGTGCCGGACGATCCCGATCCCCGCTTCGACGTGCCCGTGCAAGACCAGGGGTCCCCCGCTGCCGCCCACGAGTGACAACCATGAGTGACGCGCTGAAGAATGCCCGCCGCATCGTCGTCAAGGTCGGCTCCAGCCTCGTGACGAACGAGGGCCGGGGCGTCGATGCCGAGGCGGTCGGCAACTGGTGCCGGCAGATGGCGCACATCGCGGGCCAGGGGCGCGAGATCGTGATGGTCTCGAGCGGCGCGATCGCCGAGGGCATGAAGCGCCTCGGCTGGGCGACCCGGCCGAAGGCGGTGCACGAGCTGCAGGCCGCCGCCGCGGTCGGGCAGATGGGCCTGGCGCAGATCTACGAGACCCAGCTGCGGGCCTATGGCATGGGCAGCGCGCAGGTGCTGCTCACGCATGCCGACCTGGCCGACCGGGAGCGCTACCTGAACGCACGCTCGACGCTGCTGACGCTGCTGCGCATGCGCGTCGTGCCGGTCATCAACGAGAACGACACCGTCGTCAACGACGAGATCAAGTTCGGCGACAACGACACGCTGGGCGCGCTGGTGGCCAACCTGATCGAGGCGGACGCGCTGGTGATCCTCACCGACCAGAAGGGCCTGTACTCGGCCGATCCGCGCAAGGATGAATCAGCCACCTTCATCCACGAGGCGCAGGCCGGCACCCCGGAGCTGGAGCGCATGGCGGGCGGCGCCGGTTCGAGCCTCGGCCGCGGCGGCATGATCACCAAGATCCTGGCCGCCAAGCGGGCCGCGCGCAGTGGCGCCTCCACCGTCATCGCCTGGGGCCGCGAGCCCGACGTGCTGATACGCCTGACCCAGGGCGAGGCGATCGGCACCGCGCTCAACGCGCCGACGCAGAAGATGGCGGCCCGCAAGCAGTGGATGGCCGACCACCTGCAGCTGCGCGGCGCCGTCGTGATCGACGATGGCGCGGTCGCGAAGTTGCGCGACGAAGGCAAGAGCCTGTTGCCGATCGGGATGATCGAGGTGCACGGCGAGTTCGCGCGCGGCGACGTGATCGCGGTGCGCTCGGGCGCGGGCCTCGAGATCGCGCGCGGCCTGGCGAACTACTCGAGTTCCGAGGCGCGCCTGATCGCGCGCAAGCCGTCGAGCGAGTTCGAGCGGCTGCTCGGCTTCACAGGCGAATCGGAGATGATCCACCGCGACAACCTGGTGCTCGGCTGAAGGCTCAGCCCTTCGGGTCGCCCGGTTCGTCGTCGAACGCCTGCGGCTCGGTCGCCGGCCTCGATTCCTCGAAACCGTCGTCCCGGTGGTGCGGGCGCATGCCCGAGCGAAGGTAGCGGTTGTGGTGGTTCCCGCGCGGCAGGAAGCGGGCGAGTTCGGTCAGCGCCATCTGGTAGACATCGCGCTTGAACTCGATCACCACCTCGAGCGGCACCCAGTACTCGTTCCAGCGCCAGGCGTCGAACTCGGGGTGGTCGGTCGCGCGCAGGTTCATGTCGGTGTCGCGGCCGGTCAGCTGCAGCAGGAACCAGATCTGCTTCTGTCCGCGGTAGTGGCCGCGCGCGTCGCGGCGGATGAAATGGTCGGGTACTTCATAGCGCAGCCAGTCGCGCGTGCGCGCGATGATGCGAACATGATCCTGCGTCAGCCCCACCTCCTCGTGAAGCTCGCGGAACATCGCCTGCTCAGGCGTTTCACCGTATTTGATGCCCCCTTGCGGGAACTGCCAGGAGTGGGTCCGGATCCGTTTGCCCCAGAAAACCTGGTTCTTCGTATTGAGCAGGATGATGCCGACGTTGGGTCTGAACCCTTCTCGGTCGAGCATAATCAACCTCAAATTCCTTAGTTGAATTCATTATTGCACTGGCATGACGGGAATCAACCCCGTGGCTTTCCCTCAAGCCTTGCCGGGTGCTGTTTTCTTCAGCGTTCTTTTTCGGCGTTCTCCCCCGCATCCCCATGAAAGCCTCCCAGTTCTTCGTTTCGACCCTCAAGGAAGCTCCTGCCGACGCGGAAGTCATGAGCCACAAGCTGATGCTGCGCGCGGGGTTCATCAAGCGACTCGGTGCAGGCATCTACACCTACATGCCGATGGGGCTGCGGGTGATCCGCAAGGTGGAGGGCATCATCCGCGAGGAGATGAACCGCGCCGGCGCCGTCGAGCTGCTGATGCCGGTCGTGCAACCGGCCGAGCTGTGGCAGGAAACCGGGCGCTTCCAGAAGATGGGGCCGGAGCTGCTGCGCGTGAAGGATCGGCACGACCGCGACTTCATCATCCAGCCGACCTCCGAGGAGGTCATCACCGACATCGCGCGCCAGGAGCTGCGCAGCTACCGCGCGCTGCCGAAGAATTTCTATCACATCCAGACCAAGTTCCGCGACGAGCGCCGCCCGCGCTTCGGCGTGATGCGCGGCCGCGAGTTCACGATGAAGGACGCCTACTCCTTCGACCGCGATCTCGATTCGGCGCGCAAGAGCTACCAGGCGATGTTCGACGCCTACGTGCGCATCTTCGAGCGCCTGGGCCTGCAGTTCCGCGCGGTGGCTGCCGACACCGGCGCGATCGGCGGCGAGGTCTCGCAGGAGTTCCAGGTCATCGCCGACACCGGTGAGGACGCGCTGGTCTACTGCCCGACCTCCGATTACGCTGCCAACATCGAGCTCGCCGAGGCCCTGCCCGCGGTGGCGCAGCGCGGCGCCGCCATCGCCGCGCTGAAGCGCACGCCGACGCCCAAGGCCAGCACCTGCGCCGATGTCGCGGCGCTGCTGGGCGTGCCGCTGCAGACCACCGTGAAATCGCTGGTGCTCGCCACCGACGAGAAGAACGACGCTGGCGACCTGAAGCAGACGACGCTCTGGCTGCTGCTGGTGCGTGGCGATCATTCGCTGAACGAGGTCAAGGCCGGCAAGCTGCCCGGCTTCAAGGAAGGGTACCGCTTCGCCACCGTGTCGGAGATCGAGGACCACTTCGGCTGCAAGCCCGGCTACCTCGGCCCGATCGGCCTGCGCAAGCCGGTGAAGATCGTCGCCGACCGCACCGTCGCCAACATGAGCGACTTCATCTGCGGCGCCAACGAGCCCGACATGCACATCACCGGCGTCAACTGGGGCCGCGACCTGCCCGAGCCCGACCTGGTGGCCGACATCCGCAACGTGGTCGAGGGCGATGCATCGCCCGACGGCAAGGGCGTGCTGGCGATCCAGCGCGGCATCGAGGTCGGCCATGTGTTCCTGCTCGGCACGAACTACACGAAGGCGATGAACGCCACCTACCTCGACGAATCGGGCAAGCCGCAGCTGATGATGATGGGCTGCTACGGCATCGGCGTCACCCGCATTCTGGGCGCGGCGATCGAGCAGCGCCACGACGAGCGCGGCATGCTGTGGCCGACCGCGATCGCGCCGTTCAGCGTCGTGATCTGCCCGATCGGCTACGACCGTTCGGCCGAGGTGCAGGCCGCCGCCGACAAGCTGCACGACGAACTCGAGGCCCTCGGCATCGACGTGATGCTCGACAACCGCGGCGAGCGCCCGGGCGCGATGTTCGCCGACTGGGAACTGATCGGCGTGCCGCACCGCGTGGTGCTGTCCGACCGCGGCCTGAAGGAAGGCAAGGTCGAGTACCAGGGCCGCGCCGATGCGCAGGCGACGGCGGTCGCGGCCACCGAGGTGCTGGAGTTCATGAAGGCGAAGCTGGCGTCATGACGTGCGAGTGGCCCGCGGCGGCGTCCCCCGCTGCGGGAGCCGTGCGGCGGCGGTGGCTGCTGGCCGCCGCGGCCGCTCCGTGGCTGGCCGCGCTGCCGG
>NZ_JBFUGW010000109.1:0-20404 GCF_056402735.1 Rhizobacter sp. P3_C12 | reverse complement strand
GGCCACGACAGCGCCGCCCCGCCCGGTGCCCCCGGCGAACCGAAACTGAACCTCAACCTGCCGAGCCTGCGCAGCCGCGGCAGCAGCCTCGGCGGCCCGTCACCCGGCGTGTTGCCGCTGTTGCCGCCGCCGCCCGAGCGCAAGGCGAAGATCACCGAGGAGCTCGACAAGGCCGGCCGCACCGACTGCCGCACCGCTTACGGCGCCATGGGGCTGCTGGCGGCCGTGCCGCTGGCGGTGGATGCGGTGAAGGGCAGCGGGTGCAAGTGGTAGGGGCGCTCGTTGTTCGCCACCAGGCTTCGACAGGCTCAGCCCGAACGGAGGTGCCGGCTCAACGCGCCGGCGGCGCCGCATGCGCCTTGCGCAGGCTCTCCATCCACGCCGTCCAGTCGACCGGCCCGGCGGCGTGGCGCTTCTGCAGGTTCTCCAGCACGCGGCCCCACGCCCGGTCGAAGTAGGCATAGGTCTTGTCCCATTCGCCGCCGTCGCCCCAACCGACGTGGTGCAGCGTCACGCGGGTGCTGTTGTCATCGACCGGCGCGAAACGCACGACGACGAAGGTGCGCTGCCGGCGCGCCTCGGGCAGCGAGGGCGGCGCGTTCCAGTCGAAGCTGATCATCTTCATCGGCTGCAGCGCCATGAAGTGCATGTCGTCGGCGCCCTTCAGGCCGGGCTCGGCCAGTGGATCCATGTGGATGTGGAACGCCCCGCCGACACGCGCGTCGACCTCGGCCTCGGGCGCGAAGAAGCCCTCGATGCCCGCCTTCGTGGTCCAGCTCTGCCACACCGCGGCCACCGGCGCGGCCACCACCGCCTCCTTGTCGATCGCCCGCTCGAGCGCGGCGGCGCGGTCGGCCAGCGCGGCGAGCAGCAGCGCGCACGAGACCCCGAGGGCGATGAATCGCATGGCGTTCCCCATCGAATTGGCGGCGCCAGACACTACCATCGCGGGCATGTCCGCTCAAGCGCCTCCCCCAGCGCCCACCTCCCCCGGCCCGCTCGCCGGCCTGAAGGTGCTCGAACTCGGCCAGCTGATCGCCGGCCCGTTCGCCGCCAAGACCCTGGCCGACTTCGGCGCCGACGTGATCAAGGTCGAGCCGCCCGGCAGCGGCGACCCGCTGCGCCAGTGGCGCCTGATGCACGAGGGCACCAGCGTCTGGTGGGAGGTGCAGTCGCGCAACAAGCGCAGCCTGGCGCTCGACCTGAAGCAGCCCGAGGCGCGCGACATCGTGCGCCGGCTCGCCGCCGAGTGCGACGTGCTGGTCGAGAACTTCAAGCCCGGCGTGATGGAGGCCTGGGAGCTCGGCTACGAAGCCCTGTCGGCCGCCAACCCGGGCCTCGTGATGCTGCGCATCAGCGGCTACGGCCAGACCGGGCCCTACAAGGACCGGCCGGGCTTCGGCGTCGTCGCCGAGGCGATGGGCGGCCTGCGCCACCTGACGGCCGAGCCGGGCCGCGTGCCGGTGCGCGTGGGCGTCAGCATCGGCGACACGCTCGCCTCGCTGCACGGCGTGATCGGCATCCTGATGGCCTTGCAGCACCGGCACGCGACGGTGTCGGCCGAGGCGCCGAAGGGGCGCGGGCAGGTCATCGACGTGGCCCTCTACGAAGCCGTCTTCAACTGCATGGAAAGCCTGTTGCCGGAGTACAGCGCCTTCGGCACCGTGCGAGAGCCCGCTGGCTCGGCGCTGCCCGGCATCGCGCCGAGCAATGCCTACGCCTGCCATGACGGCTGGGTGCTGGTGGCCGGCAACGGCGACAGCATCTTCAAGCGCCTGATGGCGGCGATCGGCCGCGACGACCTCGGCGCCGACCCGGCGCTGGCCGGCAACGCCGGGCGCGTCGCGCGGGTCGCCGAGATCGACGCGGCGATCGGCGACTGGGCCGCGCCGCGCGGCGTCGCCGAGGTGCTGGAGGCGCTGAACGCCGCCCACGTGCCGGCCGGGCGCCTCTACACCGCGCGCGACATCTCCAACGACCCGCACTACCGCGCGCGCGGCATGCTGCAGCGCATCACCAGCGCGCAGGGCCTGTCGCTCGAGACGCCGGGCATCGTGCCCAAGCTGAGCGTGACGCCCGGCTCGATCCGCCGCCGCGCGCCGACCCTCGGCGAGGACAGCGAGGCCGTGCTGCGCGAGATCGGCGTGACGCCCGAGCAACTGGCGGCGCTGCGCGAACGCGGCGTGCTTTGAGAAGACGCAGACCGGAGCGACCCTCATGCAAGAGCGCCCCCACCGCAGCCCCGTCGTGCTGGTCCTGGCCTACCTGGCGGCGGGCACGGCCTGGGTGCTGCTGTCCGAACACGCGGCGCTCGCGCTGACCAGCGACCCGCGCCAGCTGACGCTGGTGCACACGATCCAGGGCCTGCTCTTCGTCGCGATGACGGGCTGCCTGCTGATCCTGCTGCTGCGCTCGCTGACCACGCGCGCCAGCACCGAAGACACCGTGCTGCACGAGATCGCCGTCAGCTACGAGCAGATGTTCCACGCCAACCCGCAGCCGATGTGGATCTACGACGCGCTGTCGCTGCGCTTCCTCGACGTGAACGGCGCGGCGATCGCGCAGTACGGCTGGTCGCGCGAGGAGTTCCTGAAGATGACGCTGGCCGACCTGCGCCCGCCGGAGGACATCCCGGCGATGGAGGCGCAGGTGCGCGGGCCCAACGCACCCGGCGTCACCTCGTCGGGCCCGTGGCGCCACCGCCGCAAGGACGGCAGCGAACTGCTCGCACGCATCAGCGCGCACAGCCTGCAGTTCGGCGACCGCAGCGCGCGGCTGTGCCTGGTGACCGACGTGACGGCGCAACAGGCGCTCGCCGCCGAACGCGAGCAGATGATCACCGAGCTGCGGCATTCGCGCGAATGGCTGGACGCCGCGATCAACGGCGGGCGCATCGGCCTGTGGGCGCGCGACATGCGCAGCGACATGCTGACGCTCGGCGGCCGCTGGGCCGACCTGCTCGGCACGACCCCGGACGACTTCAATTCGCGCTTCGGCGAAGGCGCCACCGACAGCTTCGCGAAGCTGTGCCATCCGGACGACCTGCCCGGTGCGAGCGAGCGCTTCCGCGCCTTCCTGCGCGACCAGCGCCAGCCCTATGCCGACGAATACCGGCTGCGCCACGCCGACGGCCGCTGGGTGTGGATGCTCAGCCGCGGCCATGTCGCCGAGCGCGATGCCGACGGCCGCATCCTGCGCATGGTCGGCAGCTTCGCCGACATCACCGACGTGAAGGCGGCCCAGGCGGCCCGCGAGCAGCAGCACGCGGCCGAGCAGGCCAACGCGATGAAGTCGCAGTTCCTCGCCCGCGTGAGCCACGAGCTGCGCACGCCGCTGAACGCGGTGCTGGGTTTCTCGCAGCTGCTGCGGCTGGACACCGTCACGCCGCTGCAAGCGCAGCAGCTGGAGCGCGTCGACCACATCGAGCGGGCCGGCCAGCACCTGCTGCGCCTGATCACCGACCTGATGGACCTGAGCAAGGTCGAGGTCGGCGCGATGGACATGCACAGCGTGCCGCTCGACCTGCAGGCGCTGGCCAACGAGGCGCTCGCGATGGTGGCCGGCGACGCCGCGCAGCGCCGCATGCACATCGAGCGCGCATTCGAGGCCGGCCTGCCGCCCGCGCTGGCCGACCCGCTGCGCCTGAAGCAGTCGCTGCTGAACCTGCTGTCGAACGCGATCAAGTACGGTGCCCCGGAGGGAACCGTGCGGGTCACGCTGCACCGCGCCGAGGCGGGCGCACTGCAATTGGCCGTCTGGAACAGCGGGCCCGGGCTCAGCGATGCGCAGCTCGCGCGGCTGTACGAGCCGTTCAACCGCCTCGGGCGCGACGCCGGTGCCGAAACCGGCAGCGGCATCGGCCTGGCGATCACCCGCCAGCTCATCGAGAGCATGGGCGGCCGCATCGAGGCCCGCAGCCAGCAAGGCGCCTGGGCCGAGTTCACGCTCACACTGCGCAGCGCCCTGCCGCCCGCCACGGGCTGAACGCCGGTCGCATCCTGTCGTGGCCACATCACCGTGGCCCACCACTTGCTTTACCGTTTTTCACACGGGCGTCACGAACGCAAGCCCGTTCGTGACGGCTTGACCAGTTGCGGTTTCCCCGGGATCACAAGCGGGCCCGCTCTGAGCACGATGGAGGCAGAGGCATGGGGGAGGCGGATCGTCCGACCCTGCGCACATGGCGGCAGCGAAAGGATCCTTTCGCTGCCTTTGTTTTGGCGCCAGAGATCCTGGCACTTGATCGAGGGATGCGAATGTTTCGCTTGAAGTACATCAGCGCCACCGTCATGGCGCTGTGCGCCGCCGGTGCCACGCCGGCCTGGGCCCAGTCCGACACCCCGGCCCCGGACACGACGGGCACGGCCCCGAAATCGCTGCAGCGGGTCGAGGTCACCGGGTCGCGCATCAAGCGCATCGATGCCGAGACCGCCTCGCCGGTGCAGGTGATCACGCGCGAGCAGATCGACCGCTCCGGCGCGCAGTCGGTCACCGAGCTGCTGGGCCGGCTGCCGGCCAGCAACGCCGGCAACTTCAACTCCAACGCGGTGGCGAGCTTCACGCCCGGTGCCGGCGGCGTCTCGCTGCGCGGGCTGGGTGCACAGGCCACGCTGGTGCTGATCAACGGCCGCCGCATGGCGCCGTACGGCTTCGCCTCGGGCGGCCAGCAGTCGTTCTTCGACATCAACTCGATTCCGCTCGATGTGGTCGAGCGCATGGAAGTGCTGCTGGACGGCGCGTCGGCCATCTACGGCTCCGACGCGATCGCCGGCGTCATCAACGTGATCCTGCGCAAGAACTACAACGGCCTGTCGCTGTCGGGGTCGGGCTCGCAGTCGGGCTACCACGATGGTGCGGCGGGCAAGTTCAGCACCACCTGGGGCAAGGGCGACCTCGAGAACGACCGGTACAACTTCTTCCTGAACTACTCGCACGAGCAGCAGAACTCGGTGAAGGCCTCGGCGCGGCCGATGACCTCGACCGCCGACTTCCGCCGCTTCGGGCTGAACGACCTGCGCTCGAGCTACGGCTACCCGGGCAACCTCTACACCACCGGCGGCACGCTGATCGGCCCGATGCCGGGCTGCACGCCGCTGAACGAGCCGGGCGCCGCGGTCAACGGCCGCTGCTACTACCAGGGCACCGACCACCAGGACCTGGTGCCGGAGACCAAGCAGGACGCGCTGTTCGGTGCCGCCACGCTGGACCTCGGCGGCGGCTTCGAGCTGTTCGGTGACGCGCTGTTCGTGCGCAACAAGTACAGCGGCGAGTCGCCTTCGTACAACACCGCGACCTACAACTCCACCGGCACGCTGCCCAACATCTACATCACGCTGCCGGTCGGCCACCCGCAGAACCCCAGTGCGACCGATCCGGTGGCGCTGCGCTACCGCTTCATGGACGTGCTGCACACCACCGAGGTGACGGCCGACACCTCGCGCCTGGTGTTCGGCGGGCGCGGCACCGTCGCCGGCTGGGATGCCGAGAGCGCGGTGATGTACTCCGGCACGCATGCACGCGTCTGGACGAACGGCCTGATCAACGATTCGGTGCTGACCGGCGGCCAGGTGCTGGATGCCAACGGCGTCGCGAACCCGAACTTCATCTTCGGCAATCCGGGCGCGAACAACCCGGCGCTGATGGCGGCGCTCTACCCGACGCTGCACGACGAGGGCAAGACCAGCACCACGTCGGTCGACGTGCGCGGCTCGCGCGAGCTGATGAAGCTGCCGGCTGGCGGGCTGGGCCTGGCGCTCGGCGCCGAGTTCCGCCGCGAATCGTTCAAGAGCACGCCGGACGCGCTGACCGCCAACGGCGCCATCAGCGTGCTGGGCGGCTCGTCGTCGGACGGCAGCCGCAACGTCAGCGCGTTCTTCGCCGAGCTGTCGGTGCCGATCACGAAGTCGCTCGAAGCCTCGCTCGCCACGCGGACCGACCGCTACAGCGACTTCGGCTCGGCCACCGTGCCGAAGGCCGGCATCAAGTGGAAGGTGTCGTCGATGCTGGCGCTGCGGGCCACCTATGCCGAGGGCTTCCGTGCGCCGTCGCTGACCGAGACCACGCAGAGCCCGTCGACCGGCTTCTACTCGCTGCGCGACCCGAAGCTGTGCCCGGACCCGAGCGACACGACCAACCCGCAGTGCGATGCCTCGATCCGCGCGGTCTCGGGTTCCAACCCGAACCTGAAGCCCGAAAAGTCGAAGAGCCTGACGGCCGGCCTGGTGTTCGAGCCGACCGAGAACGTCTCGCTGTCGTTCGACGCGTACAAGATCAAGCGCCGCGACGAGATCGCGTCGATCGATCCGGACTACCTGCTGGCCAACGAGTCGACCTACCCGGGCTATGTGCAGCGGGACCCGGTGACGCAGGAGATCGAGCAGCTGAACCTGCAGTACACCAACCTCGGCTCGACCAGGGTCTGGGGCTACGACATCGAGCTGAAGGCGCGCCAGGACATCGGCTCGGCCGGCCGCGTCGGCCTGACCATCGTCTACAACAAGATGCCGCGCTACCTGGTGGCGAACGTGAAGGACGCGCCGGAAGTCGACTACGCCGGCACCTACAGCCAGCCGAAGGAGCGCTTCAAGGTCGGCATCGACTGGGACGTGGGCGACTGGGCGACTACGCTGACCGGCAACTACACCGGCGGCTTCCTGCGCGCCTTCTCGCCGGCCGACCTGAGCTGCCCGTATTCGGCCGGTGCGCATCCGGACCTGTGCCGCGTGAAAGCCTGGTCGACGGCCGACCTGTACGTGGCCTACAAGGGGATCAAGAACCTGACGCTGAGCGTGAACATCGACAACCTCGAGAACCGCGAAGCACCGCTCGACGAGCAACGGGTCACCCGCTACGTCGCGTACAACGCCGGCTACCACAGCCAGATGGGCCGCGTCATCACGCTGGCGGGCAAGTACACGTTCTGGTGATGCATGGCGGCACGGGCCGCCCTGCTTTCACAAGCGACAAGGGGACCCGCGAGGGTCCCCTTTTTTCATGGGGCGTCGAGAGGCTTCGTCGACTCGATGTCGGCCCGCCTTCGATCGAACCTCGGGCCGCCACTGACGAGATCGGTGAGCGTCAGGTTCTCGCAATCGGCTTCGTACAGGAGGCAGAGCCGCCGCCGATCGTTGCTGTAGTCGATGTCCGCTGACAGGGCCTTCAGCAGGAGCGCGACGAATGCTTTCGCTTCGAGGCCGCTGGATCGATACGAAGCGACGTAATAGACAAGACCGCAGTCGTAGGGCTCACGATAGAAGATCGTGCGGTCGGTGAGCTTCTGCAGCCAGGATTTCCCAGAGGTGTGCTTCGCGCACGCCTGCAAGGCATTCCGGATGAGGCCGTCCTGCTGGCGGGCGTCGATGAGGCCGGACTCGCGAAGCACGAACAGCTTCAGGAACTCCGCGCTTCCTTCCGTCAAGTACCTGCCATGCGGGTTCTCGAACAGCGATGCGTGTTGCGCCTTGTGCGCCAGCTCATGCGCGTAGGTGTCTGAGAAGACCCCGGCAATGTCTGCCGGCAGCGGGTTCGGATTGTCATAGGTGATGCGGATGATGTTGAGCGCATCGCCGCCATACCCGAAGTACTTCCCCTGGTTGTGGACCAAGGCCACCACGGCACTCGTGGACCGGACCGCTTGAACGGCGAGGTTCTTGCGGTAGTAGTCGGCAATCGCGGGGAAGGCGCGCTTCAGCTGGCGCAAGGCCGGCGCTGGAATGTCGCGGTCGAAGTACGTGGCATCGGAGATGTCGGCATCCGGTTCATTGGTGAAGAACACGGAGTTGTAGAAAACATCGCGCTCGGGGATCCGAAGCTTTCCGCTGTACAGCTTGCCGTTCCACAGGATCTTCCTGCCCTCGATTTCGAAGCTCACCTCTCCGCAGGAGTCCCCGGGGTGGAAGTAGGGCAGGTGCAGGTAGATCCCGCCACCCAGCCTCGCCGCGACCAAGTACTTGCCCAATTCCTTTTCGGAACTGAGCTTCCTGAGGAAGACGCGATCCGATTCCTTGCGAAAGCCCGGTGAATCGCTGTACGCATCGGCTGGGAAGCCGGACGTGCAGCCCTCGCTCCCGGCGGCGGCCACGACTTTCACATCCTCCGACGCCTCGGACAGGCGCACCACGATGCCGGCATTCGCGTACCCGGTGACGAGGGCGAGAAGAAGACCGCTCAGCCCATGGTTCAAGCAGCTTCCTCCCGCTTCAGGTCGCGGAACGCCGCGAACAGCCAGGACCGCATGCCGACCACCAGCGTGTAGGCGCGCCGCTGGTCGGCCGGCAGCTTCTGGTCGGCCAGGTGCTGCTGCGCGAAATCCTGCCCGACGCGCTGCAGCCGCTCGACGAAGCTCGCCGCCAGGCTGGTGCCGATCTGCCCGTGCACCAGCATCAGCATCTCGCCGTCGCCGTCGAAGCCGCTGTTGAAGTAGTCGTCGGCCACGTGCTCGCGGAAGAACGCCATCACCGGGCCGTTCGGCCGCCAGCGGAAGGTCTTCGCCACCTGCAGCCGGTAGCGGTTCATCGGCCGCAGCTCGATGATGCCCAGCCGGTCGAGCTGCAGCAGGTAGCGCACGCAGTCGGCCTCGCTGAAGGTGTAGGTGCCGATCATCTGCTCATAGGTCCACTGGCTCATGCAGCAGATCGCCAGCAGCAGCAGGCGTCGGTCGGCCACCACCGCCTTCTCCTGCTCGAGCGTCAGCTCGCGGCGCAGCGGCTGCGCATCGGCGATCTGCCGCGCCAGCTCGGCGAAATCCATCTTCAGCACGCGCAGCACGTCGTCGATGCGCGACAGCGGCATGTCGCCCTTCGCGAAGACGCGCTTGATGCTCGACTCCGACATGCCGAGGTGCCCGGCCAGCTCGGCATAGGTGACGTTGGCGGCCTTGAGTTCGGCCTTCAAGGCGGTGACGAGGTCTTGGGTGGTGCTCATGTGAACGCGCGGTGGGCGAGTGAAGGGCGAGCGAAGGGCGAGTGGAAGTATCGCAAAGCGATACCAGCCGCGGCTGCCCTCGCCACTCGGCCGCGCCCCCTCTTCGGGGTGATGTCCGCCGCGGGCGGCGGCGGCAACACTGCGCCGCATGTTCAACCGTTGCGAGACATGATGCACGCTTCGCCCGTCCACGAGCCGAGATCCGCCGCTCCCGCAGCTATATTGCCGCCAGCAGCGCAGACCGCTGACACCAGGAGACAACCCATGACGGTCACCGCCTCCGCTGCAGCGCCTGCCGCGGCGTTCCAACTCACGCCGCCCGAAGCCATCGTCGCGATCCAGCCTGCGGCCGCCGCCGAAGCGGTGCCGCTCCCGGCGGCGCTGCGCGGCGAGGTCGAAGACCAGGTGCGGCGATTCGTCGACGCCCTGCTCACCGAAGACCTGCACGGCGACGCTTTCAAGTCCAAGCTCGACGCGGCGTTCCGCCTCGGCCGCGAAGAGGTCTCGGTCTCGGCCAACCTGATGCAGGGCCGCTTCATGGACCGCAATTTCGTCGGCATGGAAGATTCGCCGGCCTTCAAGGCGCTGCAGGGCATGCGCGGTCACCTCGACGAACTGAACCCCGGCCGCGAAGGCGACCTGTTCCAGCCGCGCAAGCTGCTCGGCTTCATCCCCTACGGCAACCGGCTGCAGGCCTACTTCCGCAAGTTCCAGACGGCGGGCGGCCAGCTCCAGAAGACGATGCAGCAGCTGCACTCGGCGCGCGACGACATGCAGCGCGACGTGGTCGAGATCGAGTCCGTGCGCGCCAAGCTGTGGGACGCGATGGAGAAGCTGCGCGCCGCCATCCACTTCGCCGAGACGCTGGACACCCGCCTCGCCGAGAAGGTGCAGGCGTTGAAGGCCACCGACCCGCAACGCGCCCAGGCGCTGGAGCAGGAAGTGCTGTTCTACGCGCGCCAGAACCTGCTGGACATGCAGACGCAGCAGGCGGTGTGCGTGAACGGCTACCTGTCGCTGGACGTGCTCAAGCGCACCGGCCGCGAGATGATCACCGGCTGCACCCGCGTGGCGACCACCGGCATGTCGGCGCTGGCCGTCGCGCAGACCGTGGCGCGCGCCACCGGCAACCAGATCCAGGTGATGAACATGCTGAGCGGCGTGTCGCAGTCGATCGAAGGCCTGATCGCCGAAACCGGCCGCCAGCTCAACAACCACGTGGAGCGCACCACCGAGTTCGCCGCCAACCCGATGCTGGGTGTGGAGAAGCTCAAGGAGATGTTCGACCAGACCTTCAAGGCCATGGACGCGATGGACGACTTCCGCAGCAAGGCCATCGAGGTCATGGGGCAGAACAACGCCGTCATCAAGGAACAGATCTCGCGCGCCAGCAGCTATGTGGACCGCGTGCGCCAGGAGCGCATCCGCGAGGCGGGCGTCGGCATCGCCGGGCCGGTCGCGCTGTGACCGCCCACCCCCATTTCAATCGACGGATGCAGAGGACACCATGAAAGAAAGAATCGTCTACCAGCGCGACACCAACGGCTGGACCGTGCAGGTGTGGGTGTCGTTCGCCCTGGCGCTCACGGCCTGTGCCACCGGCGTGCTGAAGCTGCCCAGCCAGGAGCTGGACCGCGCCTTCCTCGCGATCGGCTTCTTCTTCTGCCTGTTCGCCTCGTTCGCGGTGGCGAAGACGCTGCGCGACAACCGCGACGGGCAGGTCGACACCTTCGGCTGGATCGCCACCGTGTGGATCGGCTTCGGCGCGGCGGTGACGCTCACCGGCTGGGGCCTGTGGCGCATGAGCATCGTCGAGTGGCAGAAGGGCTACATGCTGGTCTCGTGGCTGTTCCTGGTGTCGACCACGTTCACGCTGGCGAAGACCGTCCGCGACAAGCACGATGCGGCGCTGTCGGCGATGCAGTCGGAGCAGCCCACCCGCCCGGGCGCCTGAGCGCGCGGATTCAACCCTTGCGCCGTGCCTCCAGAAATGCACCCTGCAGCGCCAGCGCTTCAGACGATGCCTGCGCCAGCAGCTTCTCGCGATCGGCCAGCTCCTGCGCCAGCCCGTCGAGCTGCGCGCCCAGGGCCTGGGCCGGCGTGCGGCCGTCGTCGAGTCGCAGCGCGGGACGCTGGGCGGCGGGGATCTCGAGGTAGCGCTGGAGTGAATCCGGCACATAGCGGCGAAGCAGCTCTCCGATGAACAACGAATCTTCCGTGCGCCACGGCGGGCCCGGCTGGCGGCCCCGCAGCTGCGGGGCCATGCGGCCCAGCGTGGCAGCGAGTTGCGTGAGCGCCTCGACGGCGGCATCGGGCAGCTCGGGTGCGCAGCGCTCGACCACGGCATCCAGCCGCGCGGCGTCGCCCTCGTCGATGGCGGCCATGCCGAGCGTGTCGGCCACGGGCGGCCGCATCGCTCGCCGCCCCATCACCACACCGGCCGCCGCGGCGACCGCGCCGCCGGCGGCCAGCATCCAGCTCGCCTGCAGCCAGCCCAGGAACACGCCGACACCGCCCACGCAGCCCAGCAGCGCGGCCACCGCGATCGGCACCATCGCGGCGGGTCGGCCCGGCCCCTGCACCCTGACACGGGCCGCGAAGCCCGGAGACGCCACGAGGCGCTGCTGCTGCCGCAGTCGCTGGTTCAGCACCGCCGGCGGGGCCTGTTTCGGAAGCGGCTTGCGGCGAAGGATGGGGCGTGGAATGGGCATGCGGCGCGTTGGAAAACGATGGCCGCATCTTAGATCCGCGGCCTTGCCGCTACATTGCGCCACGAACTGCCCTGCCTGAGGAGGCCACCTTGTCGTCCCCCGAACACCCGAATCAGTTCGCCCTGCTGCGCCAGCGGCGCTTCGCCCCGTTCTTCTGGACGCAGTTCCTCGGCGCCGGCAACGACAACCTGTTCAAGTTCGCCTTCACGGTGCTGGTCACCTACAAGGTGCAGGTGTCGTGGCTGTCGCCGCAGCTCGCCGGCCTGGTGATCGGCGCGCTGTTCATCCTGCCGTTCCTGCTGTTCTCGGCCACCAGCGGGCAGCTGACCGACAAGTACGACAAGACGCGCGTGATCCAGCTCGTCAAGTCGCTCGAGATCGCGATCATGCTGCTGGCCGCGTGGGGCTTCTGGGTCACCAACGTGCCGGTGCTGCTGGCCTGCGTGTTCCTGATGGGGCTGCACTCCACGCTGTTCGGCCCGGTGAAGTTCGCCTACCTGCCGCAGCACCTGGGCGAACGCGAGCTGACCGGTGGCAACGGCATGGTCGAGATGGGCACCTTCGTCGCGATCCTGCTCGGCCAGGTGGCCGGCGGGCTGCTGGTGGGCATCCCCGAGGTCGGGCGCCACTACGTCGCGATCGGCTGCATCGCGGTCGCGCTGCTCGGCCGGCTGACCGCGCAGTACGTGCCGCCGTCGCCGTCGACCGACCCGCTGCTGAAGATCAACTGGAACCCGGTCACCGAGACCTGGCGCAACCTGAAGCTCGCGCACGAGAACGTCGCGGTGTTCCGCTCGTTGCTGGGCATCTCGTGGATGTGGTTCTTCGGCGCGGTCTTCCTGTCGCTGTTCCCGGCCTTCGCGAAGGAGGTGCTGCACGGCGACGAGCAGGTCGCCTCGCTGCTGCTGGTGGTGTTCTCGATCGGCATCGGCACCGGCTCGCTGCTGTGCGAGGTGCTGTCGCGCCGGCACGTCGAGATCGGCCTGGTGCCGCTGGGCGCGATCGGCATGAGCATCTTCGCGATCGACCTGTTCTTCGCGTCGCGCGGCGTGCCGCCGTCGGCGCAGCTGTCGCTCGCGGGCTTCGTCGCGGTCGGCGCGCACTGGCGGGTGATGGCCGACCTCGCGCTGCTGAGCCTGTTCGCCGGCCTGTACAGCGTGCCGATGTACGCGATGATCCAGCTGCGCTCGCAGCCCAGCCACCGGGCCCGCATCATCGCGGCCAACAACATCCTGAACGCGCTGTTCATGATCGTCAGCGCGGTGCTGGTCGGCGTGCTGCTGAAGGCGGGGCTGACGATCCCGCAGGTGTTCCTGGTGGTCGGCGTGCTGAACGCGATCGTCGCGTTCTACATCTTCCTGGTGGTGCCCGAATACCTGCTGCGCTTCATCGCGCTGATCGCGACGCGTTGCATCTACCGCTTCAAGGTGCGCGGCGACGAGCACATCCCGACCAAGGGCGCGGCGATCCTGGTGTGCAACCACGTCAGCTTCGTCGACGCGGTGCTGCTGATGGCGGCCAGCCCGCGGCCGATCGCCTTCATCATGGACCACCGCATCTTCAAGCTGCCGGTGCTGGGCTGGATGTTCAAGCTCGCGAAGGCGATCCCGATCGCGTCGCAGCGCGACGACCCGAAGGTCTACGAGCAGGCCTTCGAGCGCGCCCGCGCGGTGCTGGCCGACGGCGAGCTGGTGTGCATCTTCCCGGAAGGCGCGATCACCAAGGACGGCCAGCTCGGCGAGTTCAAGGGCGGCGTGATGAAGCTGCTGGAGACCCACCCGGTGCCGGTGATCCCGCTGGCGCTGCAGAACCTGTGGGGCTCGTTCTTCTCGCGGGTGGAGCAGGGCGGCGCGATGGTCAAGCCGTTCCGGCGCGGCATGTTCACGCGGGTCGGCATGGTGGCCGGCGTGCCGCTGGCGCCCGGCGAGGTGACGCCGGACGGGCTGCGCACGCGGGTCGGTGAATTGTTGGCAAGTTAGGGACTGTCGACACCAACGCGGGCACACCGATTGCCCCGAGGGCTTGCATCCATCCAGCTCGGTCCTACCTACAAGAAGTCATGAACCTTCCGAACCTGCCCTTCCTCAGCCGCCGCAACGACGGGGATTTCCAGTCGGTGTGGCCCTCGCTCCAGCGCGCCCGGCACTGCATGGTGACGACGCGCCTGGCCAGCGGTGCGCCGCACGCGGCCCAGGTGCGCATCTCGATGACCTCGGGCGACGGCCCGCCGCACGTCTGGCTGATGGTGCCGCGCGACAGCCGCGTGGCGCTCGACGTCGAGATCGACCCGGACGTGACGCTGTCGTTCGTCGACCCGCGCACCCGGCAACTCGTGCATCTGACGGGCGAGGTCGCGCTGGTCGAGGCGCACCACGACCCGGTGTACCTGCACCCGAGCGTGCGCCAGGAACCGCAGCTGGCCGTCGTCGAAGGCGAGCAGGATTTCGTGATGCTGCGGGTCGACATCCCCAGTGACCAGCAACCCCGCACGCAGGTGACCGACACGCGCACGGTCGATTTCAGCGCGTCGCGGCCGCACTGGCCGCGGTCTGCTCCGTTGGCCTGAGCCGTCGGACTGGAACTCGGCTCAGCGGCCCGCGACGATCGCCCGCGAGAAGGTCTTGCGCACCGTCGTCAGGTGCCGGCGCATCGCCTGGCGCGCCGCCGCCGGGTCGTGCGCCGCGATGGCCTCCAGCACGCGCCGGTGGTCGTCGACCGCGGCGGTGTGCAGCCCCGGTGTCGTGAACAGCGTCTCCATCCGGTCCTGCATCGGCGTGTAGCGCTGGTCCCACAGGGTCGTCACGATGAACAGCAGCGCCGCGTTGCCGCTCGCCCGCGCGATGCCGATATGGAAGGCGCGGTCGCCGTCGTGCAGCAACGGGTTGCGGGCGTGGTCCTGCACCATCTGGTCCAGGCTGCGCTGCAGGCCTTGCAGATCCTGCTCGGTCGCGTGGCGCGCCGCGAGGGCCGCGGTCTCGGTCTCGACGACCAGCCGCGCCTCCAGCAGCTCCAGCGGGCCGACCGGCGGCTCGTCCGCCGAGGCCGATGCCGCTGACGACGCCCGCGGCGACGACGCATCCAGCACCTGCACGCCGGCCCCGACCCGCACCGACACCCGCCCCTGCACCTCCAGCGCGATCAGCGCCTCGCGCACCGAGGCCCGGCTGACGCCCAGTTGATCCGCCAGCTCGCGCTCCGGCGGCAGGTAGCTGCCGATACCGAAGCGCCCGCTGTCCATCGACTCGCGCAGCACGCCGGCAATGTGCTGGTACAGGCGCTTGGTCTCGATCGGCGGCAGTCGCTGGTGGCTCATCGGTCGATTTTCCCATCAGGGTCAACCCGGTTGCCGCGGATCGCGGGCGATCGCAACAATGGTCTATTGGTCTGACCTTTATACCTTTTCGGAGCGACCCCAGGAAGCCGGAATGACCCCTGCCACCGATCCCCGCCTGCTGCTGCTGAACCCGGCCGACAACTGCCTGGTGGCGTGCCGTGCGTTGGCCGCCGGCGAGACGCTGCTGATCGACGGCGAGCCGGTGACGCTGCCGCGGCCGGTCGGGATGGCGCACAAGCTGGCGCGGCAGGCGCTGGCGGTGGGCGACAAGGTGCTGCGCTACGGCGCGGTGATCGGCAGCGTGCAGCGCCCGATCGCGCGCGGCGAGCACATCCATACCGACAACCTGCGCAGCGATTACCTGCCCACCTACACGCTGCAGGATGGCTCCAAATATGTCCTCACCACCCATGACTGAGCCCTTGCCCGAGCTGACCGGCTTCCCGCGCGCCGACGGCCGCAAGGGCATCCGCAACATCGTCGCGGTGGCGTACCTGGTCGAGTGCGCGCACTTCGTCGCGCACGAGGTGACGCTCGCCTTCCGCGGCGAGCCGGTGCACCTCGTCGGCTTCCCGGGCTGCTACCCGAACGCCTATGCCGACAAGATGATGCGCCGCCTGCTGACGCACCCGAACGTCGGCGCGGTGCTGCTGGTCTCGCTCGGCTGCGAGAGCTTCGACAAGCGCGGGCTGGAGGCCGAGGTCGCCGCCAGCGGCCGGCCGGTGCACACGCTGACGATCCAGGAGCATGGCGGCACGCGCAAGACGCTGGCCGAGGGCATCGAGTGGGTGCGCTGGGCGCTCGCCGAGCTCGACACGCAGGCGCGCGTGCCGATGCGCTGGGACGAACTCGTCGTCGCGACCGTCTGCGGCGGCAGCGACGGCACCAGCGGCATCACCGCGAACCCGGCGGTCGGCCGCGCGTTCGACACGCTGATCGCGCGCGGCGCCGCCTGCATCTTCGAGGAGACCGGCGAGCTGGTCGGCTGCGAGTTCCACATGCAGCGCCGCGCCGCCACGCCCGAGCTCGGCGACGAGATCGTGCGCTGCGTCGCCAAGGCGGCGCGCTACTACGAGACGCTCGGCCACGGCAGCTTCGCGCCCGGCAATGCCGACGGCGGGCTGACCACGCAGGAGGAGAAGTCGCTCGGCGCCTACGCGAAGAGCGGCGATTCGCCGATCAGCGGCCTGATCAAGCCCGGCGACATCCCGCCCACCGGCGGCCTGTACCTGCTCGACGTGGTGCCCGACGGCGAGGTGCGCTTCGGCTTCCCGAACATCTCCGACAACGCCGAGATCGTCGAGCTGATCGCCTGCGGCGCACACCTGACGCTGTTCACGACCGGCCGCGGCTCGGTGGTCGGCTCGGCGATCTCGCCGGTGATCAAGGTGTGCGCGAACCCGGACACCTACGACCAGCTCGCCGACGACATGGACGTGAACGCCGGCCGCATCCTGCGCGGCGATGCGACGCTCGACGACGTGGGCGCCGAGATCGTCGCACTGGTGCAGGACGTCGGCCACGGCCGCGAGACCGCCAGCGAATCGCTCGGCCACCGCGAGTTCATCCTCACCTACAAGGCTTTCGAGCCGATCGGGCCGAGCTGCTTGCCGGTCTCCGTGCCGATCCGCGCGATGCCTTCGATGCAAAGGGCCACGCCATGAACACACTCCCGACCCGCATGCTGCCGCGCACCCGCCACGCGCTGACCACGCTCGGCATGGGCGGCGCGCCGCTCGGCAACATGTACGACGTGATCTCCGAGGAGGCGTCGCGCGCCGCCTTCGACGCCGCGTGGGCGGCCGGCATCCGCTTCTTCGACACCGCGCCGTTCTACGGCTACACGCTGTCGGAACGGCGCTTCGGCGAGGCGCTGCGCGGGCACCCGCGCGACCAGTGGGTGCTGAGCACCAAGGTCGGCCGCCTGCTGAAGCCCCTGTCACCGCTTGCCGCGCCGCGTACCCTGCCCGCCGGCGAGACCGCGTGGCAGAACCCGCTGCCGTTCGAGTTGCACTACGACTACTCCGCCGCCGCGATCCGCCGCTCGGTCGAGGACAGCCTGCAGCGCCTCGGCACGAACCGCATCGACATCGCGCTGGTGCACGACATCGGCCGCGTGACGCACGGCGATCGCCACGAGTTCCACTGGCGACAGCTCACCAGCGGCGGGGGCCTGCGCGAGCTGGAGTCGCTGCGCCGCGAAGGCCTGGTGGGCGCGATCGGGCTGGGCGTCAACGAATGGGAGATCGTGCGCGACACGATGGAGCACGTCGACCTCGACTGCACGCTGCTCGCCGGCCGCTACACGCTGCTGGAGCAGGAGGCGCTGGACCCGTTCCTCGCGCGCTGCGTCGAGCGCGGCGTCGGCATCATCGTCGGCGGGCCGTTCAACTCCGGCATCCTCGCGGCCGGGTTGCGCCGCCCGAGCAGCACGCTGAAGTTCAACTACGCGACCGCGCCGGCCGAGGTGGTCGCGCGCGTCGCGCAATTGCAGGCGGTGTGCGACGGCTTCGAGGTGCCGCTCGCGGCGGCGGCGCTGCAGTTTCCGCTCGGCCACCCGGCCGTGGTGTCGTGCGTGCCGGGGCCGCGCAACGCGGACGAGCTGCAGGGCATCGTGCGCTGGATGACGCAGCCGATCCCGGCGGCGCTGTGGCGCACGCTGCGCGAGCAGGGGTTGATCGCCGCCGATGCGCCGGTGCCGGGGGAAAGCCGATGACGGTCGCATACCGCATCGATGCGCACCAGCATTTCTGGTCGCTCGCGCGCGGCGACTACGGCTGGTTGGGTCCCGATCTGACACCGCTGTACCGCGACTTCGGCCCCGCCGACCTGCAACCGCTGCTCGCCGCCCACGGCGTGCGTGGCACGGTGCTCGTGCAGGCCGCGCCGACGCTCGCCGAGACGCAGTGGCTGCTGCAGCTCGCGGCCCAGCACGACCTGGTGCGCGGCGTGGTCGGCTGGGTCGACATGGTGGCGCCCGATGCGCCGGCCACGATCGCGACGCTGGCCGCGAACCCGCTGCTGAAGAGCGTGCGGCCGATGCTGCAGGACCTGCCGGACCCGGCCTGGATCGCCACCACGCCGATCGCGCCGGCGGTGCGCGCGCTGGTGCAACACGGCCTGTGCTTCGACGCGCTGGTGAAGCCGCCGCACCTGCCGCACCTGCTGGCCTTCGCCGAACGCCACCCGGCGCTGCCGATCGTGATCGACCATGCGGCCAAGCCCGACATCGCGCGAGGTGCGTTCAGCGACTGGCGACGCAGCCTGCAGGCACTTGCGCAATTGCCGGCGATCCACTGCAAGCTGTCCGGCCTCGCGACCGAAGCCGGCCCCGGCTGGAGCGTCGCGACGCTGCGCCCGTTCGCCGAGGCCGTGCTGGAGCTGTTCGGCCCGCAGCGCGTGATCTGGGGCAGCGACTGGCCGGTGCTGCAGCTCGCCGGCGACTACGCCGGCTGGGTGCTGGCCTGCGAGCAGTTGCTGGCGCCGCTGGACGCCGCCGATCGCCACGCGGTGTGGGCCGGCAACGCCGAGCGCTTCTACCGTCTGGATGGAGTGACCCCGCTGTGAACCACAACAAGGATGGAGACACCATGAACCGCAGATCGATTCCTCTCTGGGCCACGCTGGCCTGCGCCGCCGCGTTCGGCGTGCCCGGCGCGCAAGCGCAGACCAAGGCCTATACCGGCGTCACGCTCAACGTGATGACCTTCACCGGCCCGCAGATCGCCGAGCCGCTGCAGCGCCGCGGCAAGGAGTTCGAGGCCGCCACCGGCGCCAAGGTCAACGTGATCACGGTGCCGTACTCGGACCTGTACCAGAAGCTGCTGACCGACTGGTCGACCGGCACCAACTCGATCGATGCCGCGATCCTCGCGCCGCAGTGGATGCCCGACTACGTCGGCTTCCTCGAGGACCTGAGCCCGCGCGTGAAGGCTGACACCAAGCTGCGCGAGGACGACGTGGCGCCGTTCTTCCGCGAGTTCTCGCAGAAGTACGGCGGCAAGACCTACACCGTGACGCTGGACGGCGACTTCCACATCGCCTACTACCGCAGCGACGTGCTGGCCAAGCTCGGCAAGAAGCCGCCGCAGACCTGGGACGAGTACCTCGACATCGCGAAGGCCGCGCACGGCAAGGACTTCGGCGACGGCAAGCCGATCGTCGGCTCGTGCATCGCGAAGAAGCGCGGCGCGCAGTCGTTCTGGATGATCACCTCGGTGGCCGGCGCCTTCCTGCAGGCCAAGGGCACCAGCGAGGGCGCGTTCTTCGACCCGGCGACGATGAAGCCGCTGGTCAACAACGACGCCTTCGCGCGGGCGCTGGAGATCTACAAGGAGACCGGCAAGTACGGCCCGCCGAACGAGATCAACATGGATGTGGGCGACACCCGCACGCTGTTCGTCAGCGGCGGCTGCGCGCTCACCGTCGACTGGGGTGACATCGGCCCGCTGGCGGTCGACCCGAAGGCCTCGAAGGTGGTCGACAAGGTCGGCGCGCTGATGCTGCCGGGCAGCAGCAAGGTGCTGGACCGCGTGAGCGGCAAACTGGTGGCCTGCGACGCGACGCGCTGCCCGCATGCGGTGAACGGCGTGAACCGTGCGCCGTTCGCGGCCTTCGGCGGCTGGTCGGGTGCCGTCAACGCGAAGGCCAAGCCGCAGGCGAAGGACGCGGCCTATGCCCTCTTCTCGTACATGTCGCAGCCGGAGCAGTCGAACGCCGACGTGACGGTCGGTGCGACCGGCTTCAACCCGTACCGGCAGAGCCAGTTCAAGGACATGGGGCCGTGGAAGAAGGCCGGCATGTCGGACAAGGCGGCCAAGGACTACCTGACCGCGATCCAGGATTCGCTGAACTCGCCGAACATGGTGCTGGACCTGCGCATCCCGTTCAACCAGCGCTACCAGCAGGTGGCGCTGGACACCGCGATGGCACGCTTCCTGGCCGGTGAGCTGGACGTGAAGGGCACGATGAAGAACATCGAGGACACGTGGAACGAGCTGAACGACGAGCTGGGGAAGGCAAAGCAGCAGGCCGCATACAAAGCGAGCATCGGCGCCAAATGATGCGTAGCCCGGATGCCAGTCCGGGTTCGTCGCCCGCCTCCGCGTCCCGGATTGGCATCCGGGCTACGGACTGGCTCGACCGCCAGGCCGGCACCGTGTTCATTGCGCCGGCCGTCACCGTCGTGCTGCTGTTCTCGATCTTCCCGCTGCTCGCGTCGGCCTGGCTCTCGCTGACACGCTTCTCGCTGCAGGCCGGCGGCTATGAGCTGAGCTTCGTCGGCGCGCTGAACTACCGCAAGCTGATCACCGGCTCGCAGCAGTTCCACCTGCTGGGCACGGCGGGCGAGATGTCGGCGGCCACCTGGGCCGCGCTCGCCGCCGCGTTCGCGCTGCTGGCGTGGGCGCTGCTGCGCAGCCTGCGGACGCAGCAGGCC
>NZ_JBFUGW010000108.1:0-20654 GCF_056402735.1 Rhizobacter sp. P3_C12 | reverse complement strand
GCCTTCGTCGCGCCACCGCCGCCGGTGGAACTGCCGCCGCCCCCCGCGCCGGTCGCCGTCGAAGCGCCACCGGCCCCGCCCGCACCGCCGGCCCCGCCGAAGCAGATCCCGGCCTCGGCCGTGCGCTACCTGAAAGCCGAGCCGCCCGAGTACCCCCGCGCCTCCAAGCGCCTGAAGGAAACCGGCAACGTTGTCGTGCGCGTCTGGATCGATGAAGGCGGCCTGCCGCAATCGGTGCAGGTCGGCAAGTCCTCCGGCTACCCGCGGCTCGATGAAGCCGCGGTCGACGCGGTGCGCAGGTTCCGCTTCGAGCCCTACACCGAGAACGGCCGCCCGACCGCGGGCTGGGCCTTGATCCCCTTGAATTTCGATCTGGAGAAATGACCGTGAACGCAGACGCTGGCTTGGGATTCGGCCACTTCATCGCGCAAAGCGATGTGGTGGGCAAGACGCTGCTCGGCATCCTGGTGCTGATGTCGATCGCCTCCTGGGTGATCATCGTGATCAAGGGCCTGTCGCTGGTCTCGCGCCGCCGCCACAGCCAGAGCTTCCTGAACTTCTTCTGGAACGCGACCTCGCTCGAGGCCGTCGCCAACGAGATCACCACGCACGGCGTGCACGACCCGTTCTCGCACCTCACCAGCCACGCGATGCATGCGCAGGCCCACCATGCCAGGTACGGCGCCGCCAAGCTCGAAGAAGCCGGCACCTCGGGCGAATTCGTCACCCGCACCATCAAGAAGGTGCTCGACGAGGAAACCACGCGGCTCGAGAACGGTCTCGCGATGCTGGCCACCGTCGGCGCCACCGCGCCCTTCGTCGGCCTGTTCGGCACCGTCTGGGGCGTCTACCACGCGCTGGTCGCGATCGGCATGAGCGGCGCCGGCACGCTCGACAAGGTGGCCGGCCCGGTCGGCGAGGCGCTGATCATGACGGGCCTGGGCCTCGCGGTCGCCATCCCCGCGGTGATGGGCTACAACTGGCTGACCCGCGCCAACCGCGTGATGTCGTCCAAGCTCGATGCCTTCGCGTACGAGCTGCACACCTTCGTGTCGATGGGCCAGCCGCTGGGCAATGAAGCGGCCCAGCCGGCCAATGTGCGTGCGCTGGCCTCGCGGCCGGTCGCCGCCTGACGCGAGGTCGCCGCCATGGCCTTCGCCAGTTTCGATTCGAAGAACGCCAGCGCGCCGATGGCGGAGATCAACATGGTCCCGCTGATCGACGTGATGCTGGTGCTGCTGGTGATCTTCATCATCACCGCGCCGCTGCTGACCAATGCCGTCAAGCTGGAGCTGCCGAAGGCGAGCTCGCAGGTCAACCAGTCGCCGGCCGACAAGGTCGAGTTCGCGATCGACGCCGGCGGCCTGCTGTACTGGAACGGCGAGCTCGTCACGCGGCCCGAGGCGCAGAAGCGCTTCGCCGCCGAGAGCGGCAAGCAGCCGCAGCCCGAGATCCACCTGCGCGCCGACCAGGCGGTGGCCTACCGCTACGTCGCGCAGACGCTGGCCGATGCGTCGAAGGCGGGCCTGACGAAGGTCGGCTTCGTCAGCGAGCCGGAGGCGGCGCAGCCATGAGCAGCGCCTTGCGCATCTGGCGCTGGCCGGTCGCACTGGCCGTGCTGAGCGCGGTCGGCCTGCTGTCGGCCTTGCTCGGCGACGGCGGCTGGGACGCGCTGTCGTGGGCCGCGCTCGGCCTGCCGATCGCGGTCGCGTCCTGGTACGCACTGCGCCGTTGATTCGAATTTCTCCATCCAGCCGGCGCCGGTCTCGGGCCGGCTGTTTTTCCGCCTGATCTTCACCGTCCCCGCCAGCCATCGCGCCAGCCAAGACAAGACAAAACCCTCGAGGAGTACCCCTTGGCCTACATCAAGAGCCGCAAGCACGCGGCAAGCAAGACATCCGCGTTGGCTCAGATCGGCCTGATGGCCGTCGCATTGCCGGTGGCCGCGCAGACGACCCCGGTCGCCGACGCGCCGAAGAAGCCCGATGCGCCCGAGACGACGCTGCCCGCGCTGCGCGTCACCGGCCAGTCCGGCAGCGAGTTCAAGGCCGACAACGCGTCGAGCCCGAAGTTCACGCAGCCGCTGCTCGACACGCCGCAGACCATCACCGTGATCAAGAAGGAAGTGCTGCAGCAGCAGGTCGCGACCACGCTGGCCGAGGCGCTGCGCAACACCCCGGGCATCACGATGCAGCTCGGCGAGAACGGCAACACGACGACCGGCGACTCGATCTTCATGCGCGGCTTCGACACGACGAACAGCATCTTCGTCGACGGCATCCGCGACCTGGGCAACATCTCGCGCGACGTGTTCAACGTCGAGCAGGTCGAGGTGATCAAGGGCCCGTCGGGCTCCGACAACGGCCGCGGCGCATCGTCCGGCTACGTCAACCTGGTGTCGAAGACGGCAGGCCGCGAGGCCTTCAACAACGGCACGCTGACCGTCGGCACCTCGAGCCGCGTGCGCGCCACCGCCGACCTGAACCGGCCGCTGGACCTCGGCATCTCGGGCTCCGCGCTGCGCCTGAACGTGCTCGCACAGGACTACGGCACGCCGGGCCGCGACGAGGTCAAGAGCAAGCGCTTCGGCTTCGCGCCGTCGCTGGTGCTCGGCCTCGGCACGCCGACCCGCACCACCTTCAACTACCTGTACGTCGACCAGAAGAACGTGCCGGACGGCGGGGTGTCGACCTTCGGGCTGCCCGACTGGCGGCCCGGCGCGGGCATGCAGAGCGGCGCGGCGGTCGACTCGAAGAATTTCTACGGTTCGACCGACGACTTCAACGACGTGACGCTGCACATGTTCACCGCGCGCATCGAGCACGACCTGTCGAGCGGCACGACGCTGCGCAACACGACGCGCCTGGGCCACACCGAGCAGGACTTCGTGCTGACCGGCGTCAATGCCGTGACCTCCACGACCGGCACCGACCCCGCCACCTGGACCGTCGCACGCAACCGCCAGGGCCGCCACCAGACGAACGAGATCCTGACCAACCAGACCAACCTGAGCACCGAGTTCAAGACCGGCGGCATCGGGCATTCGCTGTCGACCGGCTTCGAGTTCATCTACGAACGCCAGAACCAGCAGAACAAGGTCGTCAGCGGCACGCAGGCGCCGGCCAACCTGTACCACCCGAGCACCGGCGACGTGTTCCAGCCGCTCGTCGACAACGGCGCCTACACCAAGGGCAGCACGCTGAGTGCGGCGGTCTATGCGTTCGACACGCTGAAGTTCTCCGAGCAGTGGCTCGTCAACGGCGGCCTGCGCTGGGAGAAGTTCCACACCGAGACGAACAGCGCCGCCCTCAACTCGGCGACGCCGGCGGTGCTGGTGCAGAACCCGCCGCTCGGGCTGACCGACAACCTGCTGAGCTGGAAGGTCGGCGCGCTGTTCAAGCCGACGCCGGATGGCAGCATCTACCTGACGGTGTCGAACGCCTACCAGCCGCCGGGCGGCGCCAACTTCTCGTTGAACGCCTTGAGCACCAACCAGGCGAGCCCGAGCACCGACCCGCAGGAAGGCAGCAACATCGAGCTGGGCACCAAGTGGGACCTGTTCGGCGGCAAGCTGTCGGCCACCGCGGCGATCTACCGCAGCGAGAACAAGAACGAGCTGGTCTCCGACGGCGCCGCGGCGCCGACCTTCACCCAGGTGGGCAAGCGCCGCGTCGACGGCGTCGAGCTCGGCCTGGTCGGCCAGGTGACGCCGGCGCTGAACCTGAGCGCGGGCGTGGCCTACATGGACCCGAAGATCCTGCGCGGCGTGCCGGCCGGCGCCAGCGCGAACAACGGCGGCGTGATCGTCTATTCGCCGAAGGTGACCTTCAGTTCGTGGGCGTCGTACAAGGCGATCGACAAGCTGACCGTCGGCGGTGGCGTGCGCTATGTCGACACCGTCGCGCGCAGCAGCAACCTCACCCCCAGCGCGACGCCCAACCTGATCAACACCGAGTCGTACACGGTGGCGGATGCGATGGTGGCGTACGACCTCAGCAAGAACGTCACGCTGCAGTTGAACGTCAACAACCTGTTCGACAAGGACTATGTGGCGTCGGTCAACAATGGCGGCTCCCGCTACAAGCCGGGTGAAGCGCGCAACGCGCTGCTGAGCGCCAACTTCAAGTACTGACCGCCATGATGCTCCACGTGCCCGGCGTGCTGACGCCGTCCCAGGTCGCCGAGATCCGCGAGGCCCTCGATGCGGCCGACTGGAACGACGGCCGCGAGACGGTCGGCGCGCAGGGGGCGCAGGTCAAGCGCAACCGCCAGCTGCCCGAGGCCGGGCCGCTGACGCAGCGCTTCGGCGCCGTCATCCTGACGGCGCTGGAGGCGCATCCCTTGTTCGTCTCGGCCGCGCTGCCGCTGCGCTACGTGCCGCCGCTGTTCAACCGCTACGAAGGCGGCGAGCAATACGGCCTGCATGTCGACGGCGCGGTGCGCGGCGTGCCGGGCACCAGCCTGCGGCTGCGCACCGACCTGTCGTGCACGCTGTTCCTGGCCGACCCCGGCGACTACGACGGCGGCGAGCTGGAGGTGATGGACACCTACGGCGCGCACGAGGTGAAGCTGCCGGCCGGCGACCTGATCCTGTACCCGTCGAGCAGCCTGCACCGGGTGCTGCCGGTCACGCGCGGCGCCCGCATCTGCTCGTTCTTCTGGCTGCAGAGCCTGGTGCGCGACGATGCGCAGCGCGGCATGCTGTTCGAGCTCGACCAGGCCATCCAGCGGCTGCGCGAGCGCGATACCGCAAACGCCGACAACGCCGAGCTGCTCGCGCTGACCGGCCACTATCACAACCTGCTGCGGATGTGGTCCGAGGTCTGATGGACGCCACCCCCGCCGCCACACCGGCGCCGCAGCGCGCCTACTGGCTGAAGACGCTGCACCAGTGGCACTGGATCAGCTCGGCGCTGAGCCTGGTMGGGCTGCTGCTGTTCACCGTCACCGGCTTCACGCTGAACCATGCGTCGCAGATCGAGGCGAAGCCGCAGGTCACGAAGCGCGCGGCGCAGGTGCCGCCGGCGCTGCTGCCGCTGATCACCGCGAAGCCGGCCGACGACAAGCAGCCGCTGCCGCCGGCGCTGGCGGCGTGGGTCGAGCAGGGCCTGTCGATCGAGGTGGCCGGCCGTGCCGCGGAGTGGTCGCCCGAGGAAATCTACCTGCCGCTGCCGCGCCCCGGCGGCGATGCCTGGCTGCGCATCGACCGCGTGGAAGGCGCGCTCGAATACGAGCGCACCGACCGCGGCTGGATCTCGTACCTGAACGACCTGCACAAGGGCCGCCACACCGGCAGCGCGTGGAGCTGGTTCATCGACCTGTTCGCCGCGTCGTGCCTGGTGTTCTCGGTGACCGGCCTGTTCATCCTGAAGATGCACGCCGCCAAGCGCCCGAGCACCTGGCCGGTGGTGGCCGGCGGCCTGGTGCTGCCGCTGCTGCTGGCGATCCTGTTCATCCATTGATCCCGATTCCCCGATCTTCCAGAAGGACCCCCATGAAACTGAGCTATTCGATGGCGATGGGCGCCGCCGCCGCGCTGGCCGCGCCGGCCTTCGCGGCCGACGCGAACCTGAAGCTGGAGCTGCCGCAGCTGAGCGTGGCCGAGTACCACAAGCCCTATGTGGCGGTGTGGGTCGAGAAGGCGGCCGACCCCGGCTTCGCGTCCAACGTCGCGCTCTGGTACGACCTGAAGAAGCGCGACAACGGCGGCGCGAAATGGCTGAAGGACATGCGCAGCTGGTGGCGCAAGAGCGGGCGCGAGCTGCAGACGCCGATCGACGGCGTCACCGCCGCCACCCGCTCACCGGGCGAGCATGTGCTGGCCCTGTCGAGCGCCAAGGGCCTCGCTTCGCTGCCGCCGGGCAGCTACCAGCTGGTGGTCGAAGCCGCCCGCGAGAACGGCGGCCGCGAGGTCGTGCGCCTGCCGTTCGACTGGCCGGTGAAGGCCGCCCAGACCGCCAAGGTGCAGGGCGAGCATGAACTCGGCGCCGTGTCACTCGACCTGAAGCCTTGAGGAGCCACGCATGAAAACCTTCCACCGATCGATGCTCGCGCTGCTCGCCGTGGCCGCGCTGCTGCCCCTCTCCGCGCAGGCGCACCGCACCTGGCTCGTGCCCTCGGCCACCGTCGTCAGCGGCCGTGAAGCGGCTGTCACGGTCGACGCCGCGGTGTCCGAAGACCTGTTCGAGTTCGACACCAATGCGCTGGTGCTCGACAAGCTCAGCATCGTCGCGCCCGACGGCAGCCTCGTCGCGCCGGAGAACCTCGCCGCGGCGCGCCGCCGCAGCAGCTTCGACGTGAAGCTCGCGCAGCCGGGCACCTACCGCATCGTCAATTTCAGCGAGAGCGTGTTCGCCAACTACAAGCTCGGCGGCGAGCCGAAGCGCTGGCGCGGCACGGCCGAGGCGATGGCCAAGGAGATCCCGGCCGACGCGACGGAGCTGCAGGTCACGCGCATGCAGAACCGGGTCGAGACCTGGGTCAGCAACGATGCGAAAGGGGAAAAAGCGGGCGACAAGGCGGCAGCGAAGCCCGCCGACAAGGCCTTCGCGCCGCAAGGCACCGGCCTCGAGTTCGTCCCGCTGACCGCGCCGACTGACCTGAGCGCCGGCGACAGCTCCAGCTTCTGCGTGCTGCTCGACGGCAAGCCGGCCGCCAACCTCGACGTGACGATCCTGCGCGGCGGCAATCGCTACCGCTACAAGCTCGGCGAGATCGCGCTGAAGACCGATGCGCAGGGCCAGTTCAGCGTCAAGTGGCCCGAGGCCGGGCGCTACTGGATCGGCGTGAACCACAGCGTGCGCGCCGCCGAAGGCACGCCGCCGACGCGCCGCGTGAACGCCAGCGCGACGGTCGAAGTGCTGCCGCAGTAAAGAAGGCGATGCAGACGGCGCGGGTGCTGGTCCCGCAGCGCATTGCGACGCGTGCGCCGGCGCTCGGTGCGCAGGTGCATGCGCTGCAGGGCGTGACGATGGGCACGAGCTGGTCGGTGCGCGTCGCCGGCCCGCGGGGGCTCGCGCTCGCGCCGCTGGCGCAGGCGATCCAGCAGGAGCTGGACCTCGTCGTCGCGCAGATGAGCCCGTGGGAGCCCGGCTCGGACATCAGCCGCTTCAACCGCGCGCCGGCCGGCAGCTGGCAGGCGCTGCCGGACGCGTTCGGCGAGGTGCTGGCCTGCGCGCTGCAGGTCGCGCGCGACAGCGACGGCGCGTACGACCCGGCCGCCGGCGCCCTGGTCGACGCCTGGGGCTTCGGGCCGCGGCAGCGCCACGACGAGCCCGGCTTCGTGCCGCCCGACGACGCGGCGGTGCGGGCCGCGCGTGCCGTCAGCGGCTGGCAGCGCTTGGAGACCGGCCCGCAGGGCGTGCGGCAACCGGGCGGCCTCCGGCTCGACCTGTCGGCGATCGCGAAGGGCCATGCGGTCGACCGCGTCGTGCAGCGGCTCGCGCAGCAGTTCGGTCTCGACGACGTGCTGGTCGAGGTCGGCGGCGAGCTGCGCGGCGAGGGCGTGAAACCCGACGGGCAGCCGTGGTGGGTGGCGCTGGAACCGGTGCCGCGCTGGGTCGACGGCGGCTGGCAGCTCGACGCAGACCCGCCGCCGGCCCGCATCGCGCTGCACGGCCTGAGCGTCGCGACCTCGGGCGACCACCGGCGCTTCTTCGCCCGTGATGGCCGCCGCTACCCGCACACCATCGACCCGCGCACCGGCCGGCCGATCGATCACGGCGTGGCGGTCGTGACGGTGCTCGATGCGTCGTGCATGCGCGCCGATGCGCTGTCGACCGCGCTGACGGTGATGGGGCTGCAGGCCGGCCTGCCGTGGGCCGCGCAGCGCGGCATCGCGGCGCTGTTCGTCACGCGGCGCAGCGACGGTGGGCTCGACGAGCAGGTCACGCCGGCCTTCGCCGCACTCGAATGAGTCCTTCCGCGCGATTCCTGGCGGCAGGTGCCGTCGCGCTCGCCTACCTCGCGTTCTGCGGCTTCATCGCCTGGCGTGAACGGCACCGCCGCGCGGCCGCCTCGCGCGATGCGGCTGCGCTGGACCATGCCGAGGCCGATGCCGCGCCGGTGCTGGTCGCGTTCGCGAGCCAGACCGGCTTCGCCGAGCAGCTCGCGTGGCAGACCGCGCGCCTGCTGCACACCGCCGGCGTGCCGGTGCGGCTGCTGCCGCTCGGCGAACTGCGGCCCGACGAGCTGGCGCACACCGAACGGGCGCTCTTCATCGTCAGCACCTACGGCGAGGGCGACGCGCCCGATGCGGCCTCGGCGTTCGCGCGCCACATGGTCGACGGCGGCCAGCCGTTGCCGCGCCTGCACCATGCGGTGCTGGCGCTCGGCGACCGCAGCTACGCGCAGTTCTGCGGCTTCGGCCGCCGGCTGGATGCCTGGCTGCAGGTGCAGGGCGCGACGCCGCTGTTCGAGCGCATCGAGCTCGACAACGAGGATGCCGCAGCGCTGAAGCGGTGGCAGCAGCAGGTCGCGCACCTCGCCGGCACGGTCGACCTGCCCGACTGGCAGGCGCCGGGCTTTGACGACTGGCGGCTGGTCGAGCGCCGCGTGCTGAACGAGGGCGGCGCCGCCGCGCCGGTGTGCCACCTCGAACTCGTGCCGGCCGACGGCGCGGCGCTGCCCGTCTGGCAGGCCGGCGACCTGGTGCAGGTGCAGGCGCCCGGCGACCTGCAGCGACCACGCGAGTACACGATCGCCTCGGTGCCGTCGGCGGGCCGGCTGCACCTGATGGTGCGACAGGAGCGGCATCCGGATGGCGGCCTCGGCGTGGCCTCGGGATGGCTCACCGCGCAACTGCAACCGGGCGACCGCGTGCCGCTGCGGCTGCGCGCGCACGGCAGCTTCCGGATCGGCGACAACGCGGCGCGGCCGCTGGTCCTGATCGGCAACGGAACCGGCCTGGCGGGCCTCAGGAGCCACCTGATGGCGCGCGCCGAGCAGCAGGCACCCGTCGCCTGCTGGCTGCTGTTCGGCGAGCGCCAGGCCGCGCATGACGCGCATTACGCCGCCGACACCGACCGTTGGCAGGCCGACGGCGTGCTCGCGCAGCTCGACCGCGTGTTCTCGCGCGACCAGCCTGAACGCCTCTACGTGCAGCACCGCGTGCTGGAACAGGCGGAGCGCCTGCGCGAATGGGTGGCCGGCGGCGCGGCGATCTATGTGTGCGGCAGCCTCGAGGGCATGGCCGCCGGTGTCGACGACGCGCTCGCGCAGGTGCTCGGTGCGGCGCAACTCGCGGCGCTGGCCGACGCCGGCCGCTACCGCCGCGACGTCTATTGAGCGTGTAATTCGTAGCCCGGATGCAATCCGGGTCCCGGGTTGTCACCCGGGCTACATGACGACCCCTCGCCCGGTGGGTACACCAGTCGGTCCCCCAGGGGGACGCGGGCCGGCTTGGGGCGGCCCGGCGCTCGGCCCGGCGTCGCCCAGCTGCGCGGCAGGTCATCGAGCACCGCGCGCGCATCGAGCGAGCGGATCGGCACGCTGTTGTCGACCGGAATCCGCTGGTGCGCCTGCAGCGCCATGTAGCGCAGCGCGCTGACGCGCAGGAACGACGCGAAGTTGCCGACCTCGCCACGGGCCTCGACGAGCTCGTCGTAGAGCCGCTCCAGCAGGTGCGTGACGCTCATGCCGTCGCGCGCGCCGATCTCCGCCAGCACCTCCCAGTGCAGGTTCTCGAGCCGGATGCTGGTCACGACACCGTGCAGGCGGACCGAGCGCGTGCGCGATTCATAGGACGACGGATCGGCGCGGATGAAGACTTCGCACATGGTCGTGTTCCTCGATGCGGCGGAGCGGGGCGCCATCTTCGGACGATCCCCGGCCCGCTGCAACGAGGGGTTTCTTCAGTGCTGGATGCGCGTGCCGAGCACCGCGAGGAACTGCGACAGCCAGGCCGCGTGCGCCGGCCAGGCCGGTGCGGTCACGAGCTTGCCGTCGGTCACCGCCTGGTCGACCTCGATCGCCGCGTAGCTCGCGCCGGCCAGTTCCACCTCGGCCGCGCAGGCCGGATAGGCGGACACGCGCTTGCCGCGGATCACGCCGGCCGCCGCGAGCAGCTGCGCGCCGTGGCACACCGCCGCGATCGGCTTGTCGGCGCGCGAGAAGTGCTGCACCAGCGCGATCACGGCCTTGTTCATGCGCAGGTATTCCGGCGCGCGGCCGCCCGGAATCACCAGCGCGTCGTAGTCCTCGCCCTTCACCGACGCGAACGTCGCGTTCAGCGTGAAGCGGTGGCCGGGCTTCTCGGAGTAGGTCTGCTGGCCTTCGAAATCGTGCACCGCGGTCATCACGAACTCGCCTGCCTTCTTGTCCGGACAGACGGCATGCACCGTGTGGCCGACCATCTGCAGCGCCTGGAACGGCACCATGGTCTCGTAGTCCTCGGCGTAGTCGCCGACCAGCATCAGGATCTTCTTGCCCATCGTTCGTCTCCTTCGACAAGGACGGCAGCGCACCATGCGGCACCGTCGAAACGCATTCTCGGAAGCACGCGATGCGCGCGGGTAACAGCCCGCTGCGACACCTCGAGAGCACGCAGATGAGGCTCACAGGCGACAAAACATCGCGCGAAGGCGCATGAATGCGTGTTTCACCTATGAAAACTGCTTCTCAATGCAGCACTCTCGCAGTAGTATTCGCTCCGCACGTGGACCTGGAGAACCGAGAGCTCATGCGGCTCTCACCCAACCCGGGCACATCAACAACGTTATTGATGGAGAAATTCAACATGGCAACTGCGAAACCGCCCGCTCGGAAAGCGGCTCCTGCAAAGAAAGCGGCACCGGCCAAGAAGGCTGCACCCGCGAAGAAAGTAGCGGCCAAGAAGGCCGCACCGGCCAAGAAGGCCGCTCCCGCCAAGAAGGCAGCGCCGGCCAAGAAGGCCGCTGCGAAGAAGGCCGCACCGGCCAAGAAGCGCACCCCGAACGCTGCCTTCATGAAGGCCATGACCCCGAGCGCAACGCTGGCTGCCGTCATTGGCGCCAACCCGCTGCCGCGCACGGAAGTGACCAAGAAGGTGTGGGAGTACATCAAGAAGAACGACCTGCAGGACAAGGCCAAGCGCACGATGATCAACGCCGACGCCAAGCTGAAGGAAATCTTCAAGAAGGCCCAGGTCTCGATGTTCGAGATGACCAAGCTGATCAACGGCCACCTGAAGTAATCAGGTTCCGTTCACCTCAAAAAGCCGACGCTTGCGTCGGCTTTTTTCATTGTGGAGAGGGCGTTTCCATCGCCTTCGCGACGGCATCCAGCACGCGCGCGACGTTGATCGGCTTGGTCCAGTAGTCGTCGAAACCGGCGGCGAGCGCCGCATCGATCTGCGGCTGCATCGCATCCGCCGACAGCGCGATGCAGCGCAGCCCGCTCGTGCGCGCGTCGTCGCGCAGGCGGCGGATCAGCGTCAGGCCGCTCGCGTCCGGCAGGTTCATGTCGATCAGCAGCAGGTCCGGCGCCTGCTCGCGCGCCGCCGCGAGGCCGCTCGCGCCATCGTTCGCGACGCTCAGCCGCCACTGCGGGCGGCCCTTGAAGACCTCCTGCATCAGCATCACGTTCAGCGGCTCGTCCTCGACGTACAGCACGTGCTTCTGCGCCACGGCAGGTGGCGCGGGCGGCGTGGCGGCGGGCAGCGCGGATGCCGGGTCCGCGCGCGCCGCATCGCCCGCCGGCAGCAGCAGCGTGAAGGTCGAGCCCTGGCCGGGCGTGCTGCGCAGCAACAGCTCGCCCTGCATCGCCGCCGCCAGCGTGCGCGCGATCACGAGCCCGAGGCCGCTGCCCTCGATGCGGCGCTGCTCGGCGCCGAGCCGGTTGAACGGCTGGAACAGCTGCAGCTGCTGCGCCGTCGTCAGCCCCTCGCCCTCGTCGCTCACCGCCACCATGACGCGCTCGCCGTCGTGCTGCAGCACGAGCCGCACCGTGCCGCCGGCGCGGTTGTACTTGATGGCGTTCGACAGCAGGTTCAGCAGCACCTGCTCGACCGCACGTGCATCGGCGGTCGCCCAGCAGCCCGCGGGCCGCTGTGGCGCGAGCAGCCGGATGCCGGCGTTGTCGGCCAGCGGCTGGATGATCGCGAGGCAGCTCTCGACCGCGGCGCACAGGTCCACCGGCACCGGCTTCAGCGAGAAATCCTCCTGCTCGATGCGCGCCAGGTTCAGCACGKCGTTGATCAGCTCCAGCAGGTGTCGGCCGGCGTGCATCACGCTGTCGATGCGGCGGCGCTGGTCGGGGGCGAGCGGGTGCAGGCGGTCCAGCGACATCAGCTGCGCGAAGCCGAGGATGCCGTTCAGCGGCGTGCGCAGCTCATGGCTCACGCGCGACAGGAACTCGCTCTTCGCGCGGTTCGCCTGCTCGGCGGCCTCCTTGTCGCGGCGCAGCTGCTCCAGCGCGGCCTGTTGCGTGATGTCGCGGCAGGTGCCGACCAGGCCGTCGACGCGGCCGGCGGCGTCGTGCGTGCAGCGCGCAAACAGCTCCAGCATCGCTGGCAGGCCGTCGGGCCGCAGCAGCCGGTAGCGGCTCTCCAGCCGGCCGTCGGTGGCCAGCGCGCGCCGGATCGCGGCCTCGGTCGCGGCGCGGTCGTCGGGGTGCACCGCGGCGAGGAAATCGTCCAGCGTGTAGTGCGGCAGCGGCCACGGCTGGCCGTGGTTCGCGCAGGCGCGCCGGTCGAAGCCGACCTCGCCGCTCGCCAGCGAGAACTGCGCGACGCCGATGCCTGCCGCCTCGGCGGCCATGCTCCAGCGCTCCTCGCTGCCGCGCAGCGCGATCTCGGCCTGCTTCTGCGCGGTGATGTCGGCGGTGAAGCCGTGCCACAGCGTCGAGCCGTCGGCCAGCCGCTCGGGCATCGCGCGGGTCTCCATCCAGCGCACGCTGCCGTCGTCGCGCAGGATGCGGTAGCTGCGGTGCCACGCCGCCAGCGTGCGCGCCGAGGCCTCGATGCTGTCGAGGTAGCCGCGCTGGTCGTCGGGGTGCAGCAGCCGGAACGGCACCGTCGGGTCGCCGCCGTTGCCGTCGCGCGGCGGCTCCACGCCGAACAGCTCGCGCGAGGCATCGCTCGCATACGGGTAGCTGACCTGGCCGTCCGGGTGCAGCTGGAACTGGAAGATCACGCCCGGCACCTGCGACGACAGCTTGCGCAGCAGCTCGGCCTGCACATGCGCCTTGCGCTCGGCCTCGACATGCGCCGAGACATCGCGCGCGGTGCCGCGGTAGCCGGCGAACTGCCCCTGCGCATCGAACACCGGCACCGCGCTGCGCGAGATGCGCAGCACGCCTCGGCCGGTCTGCTTGTCGGTCAGCACGCGGGTGATCGGGCGGTGTTCCTGCAGCAGCTGGTGGAAGCTGCGCCCGCCGGGCAGCGGGTGGGCCAGCTCGTCGAGCAGCGGCGAATCGGCGATCTGCCGGCCGATCATCGACAGCGGCGGCAACCCGGTGATCGCCTCGAACGCGCCGGAGACCCAGGTGTAGCGCAGCTGCGCATCGGTCTCCCACATCCAGTCGCCCGAGGCGCGCGCGAAATCGAGCAGGCGCGTGCGCTCCAGGTCGGGCGATGGGGGATGCATGCGGGCATTGTCGAGCAGCGTCGTGCCGCACTCAAGCCGCTTGAACCCGCGCGCCGCCGTCGGCGGCAGCATGTCACGCACCCCCTGCGCACCCCCTGCGCACCGCTGTAGGGCTTCTCCCACACCCGCAGATTGGTTTGTCCGGCAGACCGGCCGGGGGGCGCTGCCTAAGCTTGCCGCACCGGCTTCAGGCCATTCCGTTCGAGGAGATATCAATATGACCAAGCAACAATCGCTGTCGTGCCAATCGTTGTCGTACATCACCGCCGCCGTCGCGGCACTGATGTTCAGCACCGGCGCCTTCGCCGCCGACAAGACCGCCTACGACCAGGCCAAGGCCTCGGCCAAATCGACGTATGAAGCGGCGCACAAGCAGTGCGAATCGCTGTCGGGCAACGCCAAGGACATCTGCGTCGCCGAAGCCAAGGCCGCCCGTGTGAAGACCGAGGCGACCGCCGAAGCCGACTACAAGGGCACGGCCAAGGCCACGTACAAGGCCAAGGAAGACATCGCCGAGGCCGACTACAAGGTCGCGAAGGAGCGCTGCGACGACAAGGCCGGCAACGAGAAGGACGTCTGCGTGAAGGAAGCCAAGGCCGTCGAGACCAAGGCCAAGGCCGATGCGAAGGCCGAGCGCGACACCAAGAAGGCGAGCGCCGAAGCCACCGACGACAAGAAGACGGCGGCCTACAAGGCCGAGGCGGAGAAGTGCGATTCGCTGGCCGGTGACGCGAAGACGGCCTGCGTGAACAACGCCAAGGCCAAGTTCAACATGTGATGCACCCGACAACGCACCCACCGGAGGCCCCGCCATGAGCTTCTTCATTGCCGCAACCATCACCGTCGTCACGGCGGTCGGCCTCCTGGTCGCGCTGATCGCGCTGCTGCTGCAACCGAACGTCGAGGAATTGATCCAGGGCAACTGGGTCAACGACGCGTCGGACGCGGAAGGGTCGGCAGTGCGCAACGGCTAGGCCGAGCCCCGGGTTGTCACCCGGGCTACTGTCGACCCGCGCAACCTCGTAGCCCGGATGCCAATCCGGGTCAGCCTTGCGCGAGCCGCCGCTGCACGAAATCCAGCCGGTCCTGCCCCCAGAAGATCTCGCCGTCGATCACGTAGCTCGGCGCGCCGAACACGCCGGCCGCGATCGCGGCCTCCGAATCCTGTTCGTAGCGCTCGTGCACCGCCTGCGAGTGCGCGTCGTCCATGCGTTGCGCCGGCAGGCCCTGCTCGGCGACGAGCGCCTGCAGCACCGCCAGGTCGGCGATGTTGCGTTCTTCCACCCACACCGCCCGCAGCACCGCCGTCGTGATGCGCAGCGCCGCCTCGGTGCCGTCCTTCATGTCGACCGCGATGATCAGCTGCGCCGCATCGTCGCTGTTGACCGGGAAGTACTTCGGTTGCAGGTTGATCGGCTGGTTCAGCCAGGCGCTGAAGCGCTTCAGCTCGACCAGCCGGTAGGCCTGGCGCTGCGGCGCGCGCTTCGACAGCGGCAGCCCGCCCGACACCGGAAACACCTTGCCGCCCAGGTCGACCGGCAGCACGTTGACCTTGGCACCGGCGGCGGCCGCGATCTCGCAGAAGCGCTGGTGGCCCAGGTAGGTGTACGGCGAGTGCGGGGACAGGTAGTAATCAATCGTCTGGCTCACGGCGGGCTCCTCTCGAAGGGCTGCAGTCTAGCCACGTCCGGTGACGCCGTTCGTGCGGGTGTTCCCGTCACTCGGCCAGCAGGGGTTTCAGGTACTGCCCGGTGAAGCTCGCCGGGTTTGCTGCTATGTCTTCCGGCGTGCCGCTCGCCACCACCATGCCGCCGCCGGCGCCGCCCTCGGGGCCCATGTCGATCAGCCAGTCGGCGGTCTTGATCACGTCCAGGTTGTGCTCGATCACGACGATGGTGTTGCCGGCGTCGCGCAGCTGGTGCAGCACGCGCAGCAGCAGGTCGATGTCGGCGAAGTGCAGCCCGGTGGTCGGCTCGTCGAGGATGTACAGCGTGCGGCCGGTGTCGCGCTTCGAGAGCTCCAGCGCCAGCTTGACCCGCTGCGCCTCGCCGCCCGACAGCGTGGTCGCGCTCTGGCCGAGCCGCACGTAGCCGAGGCCCACGTCGAGCAGCGTCTGCAGCTTGCGCGCGATGTTGGGCACCGCGTTGAAGTACGCATGCGCGTCCTCCACCGTCATCTCCAGCACCTCGGTGATGTTGCGGCCCTTGTAGAGCACCTCCAGCGTCTCGCGGTTGTAGCGCTTGCCGTGGCACACGTCGCAGGGCACGTAGACGTCGGGCAGGAAGTGCATCTCCACCTTCAGCACGCCGTCGCCCTGGCAGGATTCGCAGCGCCCGCCGGCCACGTTGAAGCTGAAGCGGCCGGCACCGTAGCCGCGCTCCTTGGCGGTGTTCATCTCGGCGAACAGCTCGCGGATCGGCGTGAACAACCCCGTGTAGGTGGCCGGGTTGCTGCGCGGCGTGCGCCCGATCGGGCTCTGGTCGACGTTGATCACCTTGTCGAACGCGTCCAGCCCCTCGATGGTGTCGTGCGCCTCCGGCTCGGCATGGCTGCCGTACAGCTTGCGCGCGACCGCCGCGTACAGCGTGTCGTTGACCAGCGTGCTCTTGCCCGAGCCGGACACGCCGGTCACGCAGGTCAGCAGCCCGACCGGGATCTCGACCGTGACGCCCTTCAGGTTGTTGCCGCGCGCGTTGACGATGCGCAGCGATGTCGGCGTCGCGTCGTCCGGATCCTTGGGCTTGTCCTTCACCCGGTGGCGCTGCTTCGGCACCGCGATGCGCAGCACGCGCGACAGGTAGCGGCCGGTCAGCGATTCGGCGCTCGCCGCCACCGCGTCGGGCGTGCCCTGCGCGATCACGTGGCCGCCATGCACGCCGGCTCCCGGGCCCATGTCGATCACGTGGTCGGCGGCGCGGATCGCGTCTTCGTCGTGCTCCACCACCAGCACGCTGTTGCCGATGTCGCGCAGGTGGCGCAGCGTTCCGATCAGGCGGTCGTTGTCGCGCTGGTGCAGGCCGATGCTCGGCTCGTCGAGCACGTACATCACGCCGGTCAGGCCGGAGCCGATCTGGCTGGCCAGCCGGATGCGCTGCGCCTCGCCGCCGGACAGCGTGTCGGCGCTGCGGTCCAGGCTCAGGTAGTTCAGGCCGACATCGTTCAGGAACTTCAGCCGCGAGCGGATCTCGCGCACCACCTTGTCGGCGATCTCGGCCTTGGCGCCGCGCAGCTTCAGCGCGCCGAAGTAGTGCAGGCACTCGCGCAGCGTGAAATGCTCGACGCGGAAGATCGGCTCGCCCTTCCTGTCGCCCGCATGGTCGTCTTCGCCTTGCAGGAACACGTTGCGCGCCTCGCGCCGCAGCCGCGTGCCTTCGCAGTCGGGGCAGGGGCGGGCGGCCTGGTAGCGGGCCAGGTCCTCGCGCACCGCGGCCGAGTCGGTCTCCTTGTAGCGGCGCTCGAAGGTCGGGATGATCCCTTCGAACGGGTGCATGCGCTTGACGCTGCGCGATTTGCCCTTGCCGTTGCCTTCGCTCTCGTAGGTGAACGCGATGTCTTCTTCGCCGGAGCCGTACAGCAGCACCTGCTGGCCCTGCTGGGGCAGCGCTTCGAACGGCGCGTCGATGTCGAACTTGTAGTGCTTCGCGACGCTCTCGAGCAGCGAGAAGGTGTAGCCGTTGCGGCGGTCCCAGCCCTTGACCGCGCCGCTGGCCAGGCTCAGCGACGGGAAGGCGACGACCCGCTCCGGGTCGAACGCGGTGACCAGGCCCAGCCCGTCGCAGCTCGGGCAGGCGCCGACCGGCGAGTTGAACGAGAACAGGCGCGGCTCCAGCTCGCTCAGCGAGTAGCTGCAGATCGGGCAGGCGAACTTGCTCGAGAACAGGTGCTCGCGGCCGTGGTCCATCTCGAGCGCGACGGCGCGGCCCTGCGCGATGCGCAGCGCCGCCTCGAAGCTCTCGGCCAGGCGCTGGCGCAGGCCGCTGGCGGCGGCGTCGGGCTGCACCTTCACGCGGTCGATCACGACGTCGATGTCGTGCTTCTCGGCCTTCTTCAGCTTCGGCAGCTCGGCGGCCTCGTGCGTCTGGCCGTCGATGCGGAAGCGCACGTAGCCCTGGGCCTGCATCTCGGTGAACAGGTCGCCGAACTCGCCCTTGCGGTCGCGCACCACCGGCGCCAGCACCATCAGCTTGGTGTCCTCGGGCAGCGCGAGCACGGTGTCGACCATCTGGCTGACGCTCTGCGCCTGCAGCGGCACATGGTGGTCGGGGCAGAAGGGCGTGCCGGCGCGCGCGTACAGCAGGCGCAGGTAGTCGTGGATCTCGGTCACCGTGCCGACGGTGGAACGCGGGTTGTGGCTGGTGGCCTTCTGCTCGATGCTGATGGCCGGGCTCAGGCCCTCGATCACGTCGACGTCGGGCTTGTCCATCAACTGCAGGAACTGGCGCGCATAGGCGCTCAGGCTCTCGACATAGCGCCGATGGCCCTCGGCGTACAGCGTGTCGAACGCGAGGCTCGACTTGCCCGAGCCGCTCAGCCCGGTGATCACCACCAACTTGTTGCGGGGGATGTCGAGGTCGATGTTCTTCAGGTTGTGCGTGCGCGCGCCGCGGACGCGGATCAAGGACGTCTCTGTCGAGGCGTCGGCCGGGGTGGTCGCCGGAGCAGGAGGAACGGGGGGTCGAGGCGCGGGCATCGGGTCGCAGGCACGAAACCAAGCATCATATAGGCGCAACGTGTCGCGGGCCGGCAGCGGGTTTCCGGCGAACGGGAGACGGAACGGGGCGGGGTGATCAAGGCGTCGCCGCGTCCAGCGCCTGGCGCAGCGATGCCAGCGTCGCGGCATCCAGCGGCGCACGCAGCGTCTCGCCTACATCGCGCCGCTCCCACACCAGCGCATCCTCGGTCAGCTGCAGGCGCTGCGTGACCTCGCCGTCGCGCAGCAGTTGCAGCTCGGTGCCCGGCGCAGGGCGCTCATTGCCGAGGCTCTGCCAGCGCCCGCGCGAGGCGCTCTCCAACCGGCCGAGCCAGCGGCTGACGGCGTTGTCGAACGGGTGCTGCGGGCCGCCGGGGCGCTGCCAGTACCAGCGCGTCGCCTCGCTGCCGATCTGCTGGCGCAACTGGGCGATGGCGGGGCCGGCGGCGGCGAAGCCGGCGATCCCCGCGGCCTCGGGCGCCGCCGCCACGGCAGCCGGCGCGGCCATCTTGGCCGCGGCACGTGCACGCTGGTCCGGCGCTTCGCTGCTGCGCTCGCGGCTCTCGTTGCGGCTGCGTTCCGCCTTCGCATCGGCCACGGCATCGGGCGACCGCGGTGCGGCCGGCGGGGCCGGCGCGGGCAGCGGGGCGGTTGCGGCGGCAGGCGGCGCTGCCGCCGTCGGACCCGGCATCTGCAGCGTCGTTTCCTCGGCCACGATGCCGCGCGAATCGGCCGCGGCATCGCGCCGCTTGGACTCTTCGGCGCGGCGAGGTGCCGCGGCCGCCGGCTTCGGCTTCTCGATGCGCGGGGCCGGTGCCTGCGCGGGTGCCGCTGCAGGTGCATCGCCTGCCGGCACCGTCCTGGCCTTCTCCTGCTCGACAGGCGCGGGCTCTGCTGCCGGCGCCGGCGCGGCAGGCGCCTGCACCGCCACCTGCGGCGACAGCGCCTCTTCCGGCGGGTGATCGCGCCACAGCAATCCGGCAAAACCGATCACGATCACGCCGGCCAGCGCGCCGGCGAAGCGCGGGCGGCCGATCCAGTCCCACAGCCGCTGCCCCCACGACGGTGCCGCAGCCGGTGCCGCTGCCCGGCCGTCGCGCGCCTTGGCCTGCGCCTCGCGCAGGATCAGCTCGCGCAGCGCGGCCGGCGGCGCCGCATCGGCATCCGGCGCATGGCGCAGCGCCTGCCGCAGATGGCGGTCGTGTTCGATGTCGTCGCGCTCGAGGCCGGGTCCGCCGCTCATCGCGAAGGCTCCGTGCCGTTCAGCGGCGCGAGGTACGCCCCCATGCAGCTGCGCAGCTTGCTCATCGCATAGCGCAGCCGCGTTTTCGCGGTCTCGAAGCCGACCTCCAGCGCGCGCGCCACGTCGGCCAGCGGCAGCTCGTCGTCATGGTGCAGCAGGAAGGCGCTGCGCTGCGGCAGCGGCAGTTCCTCCAGGCAGGCCAGCAGGCGCTCGCCGGCGCGGCGCCAGAACGCGACATCCTCGCCCTGCGGCGCCGGCCACTGCTGCCACGGCACGCCATCGGCCGCCTCGGGCTCCCACGGCGCGCCGTCGTCATCGTCGGTCGTGATCGACACCTCGCGGCCGCTGCGCCGCCACACGTCGATCACCCGGTGGTGCGCCAGCGTGAACAGCCAGGTGCGAAAGCTCGCGCCCTGCGGCTGCCAGCTGGCGCGGGCATTGACCACGCGCAACCAGGTGTCCTGGAACACCTCGTCGGTCTGCGCCGCGAGCGCGCCGCCGAGCAGCCGGCGCACGAAGCGGTACAGCCCGGCCTGGTGGCGGGCATACAAGGCTTCGAAGGCGGCGGCGTCGCCGCGCGCATAGGCGCTCATCAGGTGGTCGTCGCTGGTGTCGGTGTCAGGGCCGGGTCGCATGGCATGGCAGTCTGCCTGATACGGTGGGTGATACGCGCGACGTTGCGCAACGGGGTGAAACGACGGCCCTCAAAAAAAACGCGATGAGGTTCACCCCATCGCACCGGCTGCCACGTGTCAGCCAGGGTCACGTTCCGACAACCCTGGAGACCCGCATGGACACGATGAAGACCCCGCGCCGCACGCTGACCTCGGTGCTGATCGCCTCGCTGCTGCTGGCCGCCTGCGCCGGCAGCCTGGATGGCAACCTCGCACAGGCCGCCGAGCCCTGGCCGCCGGTGTGGCAGGACGCGCCGCCGCAGCTCGACGATGCGCCGCCCGCGTTCTCGCCGCCCTCGGCCACCAGCTGCCACCGCCTGCCGGCAATGCGCGAGGTGCCGGGCGGCTCCGGCCAGTACGGCAACCGACGCCTTCTCGGCCGTGCCGAGCGCCTCGAGCGCGAGTCGGCGAAGGCCGAATCGAAATCGGCACCGGAGCGGCGCGACGAGCCGGCGATGGCCGCCGGCGCGCCGGCCGATGCGGTG
>NZ_JBFUGW010000107.1:0-20658 GCF_056402735.1 Rhizobacter sp. P3_C12 | reverse complement strand
GTGCACGTACCAGCGGCAGCCGCAACAGCGAAAGTCAGTATTTTGGGCAGTGGACTCGGCATGCCTCCAGCCTACCCTACAGCGGTCGTTGGCGATCGGCAGTTTGTGGCCGAACCAAGACACTCGCGGTGCGTCACCTTAGGAAGTCGTCATGGTCGGCGGCCATTGAGGACTCCCACTCTGCCTCAGTCGAAAACACGGTCGTCAACGGCCATCGCGAATCGGATTCCGTCTGGTAGGAGAGATGCACTTGAGCAAGTCGCCCCGAGCCGTCTCCGATTTCAAACAGCACGTCATCGCGATCCTGCCGCCGCGCGAGGACGGTGACGGAGAGGCCGGAGAGTGCATGGCCTGACGACAGCTCGCGCCGAAGCTCGTCGGCGAGACCCGGGTCATTCACAGCGAACCATGGTTCAAGGTAGTTCATGCAAACTCAGTCTGACTCATAGCAGTCGCTTGCCATCGGCTGCTTCTGGCCGGGATCGGGCGTTCGTCCATCGGAACCGATAGGCATCGCCCAAGCCAGTTCCGACAGTGGCGGCGCCCCCAACGTTTGATGGATGCCGCCCGACTAGGGTGCGTCTATTGGCATCGTCGCATCGAAGGTGGCGCCGCCCCAGCATTTGAGTGTTTAGCTACTCGGCAAGCAGTCGTGTCGATCACGACAAACTGTCGCGCAGCCTGCTCGCCCCAAGCGATCCGAACCGCGACCCCTTCGGTTGAAACGTTGAGATTTCGACCGATCACGCCCCCGCCTGGTCCGAGAAATCCTTCAGACGAGACAGGATCTCCGCGAAGCTCGAGAACGTAGCGCGTCATTCGTTTTTCGTCTTCTTTCAGAACGAGCACGAGTGCGCTGTTCGAGACCGGGACGCGCGCCACTTCGGTCTGCAGCGAACAGGCCCCCAGCAAGAGCGGTGCGGCAAGTATGGCGAGGATCTCGACTTTTCTTGGCATGCGCTTGATCATAGGCGCCCGCAAAGCCGCCATTCATGATTGGCGGCTCCTGGCCGATTGCGGCGGTCGCAGACCAGGCAGCTGTGGGCCGCCAGCGGCACCTCGGGCCTTGGTCGCCGCGACAAGAGACCGCTATCCTGTGCATACGAACTGCGAGGAACAGAAGAGTCATGGGAACTTCAGGGAGCGCGCTCTTCAATGACGACGTCGCAAGCGACGTCAAACGTGACTTCCTTGACCTCTTGCGACGAGGCGTGCCTCCCGACAGGGCGGTCGAAGTTCTCAAGAGGGACTGGGCCAACGCAATTGCCGATACCGACGATGGCCCAATCTTCTGGCTGGCGCTTGCCGCGACTGAGTGGGAATATGGTTGCTTGGACGAGGTCGTCAAGCGCAAGGCGATCGAGGTCATCGCCAATGGCGACGAACTGGCGCGCTGGTCGGGCTCGTCGTTGAGCAAACGCCAAAGCGTCCTCGAGGCGCTCAAGGTGCAGTTGCTCTCACCGCAGCCCAAGCCCAAGCGCCTGCGTCGTCTAAAACAGGTCGAGCGTCCCCCTAGTCACGTAGCTGACGCCCCGGACGGGCGCGGCAAGGCTGTCGCGTTCCGCTTACCTGGCGCGGATTTCATGCAAGTCTATTTGGAGCGAGCCGTCGGCTCTTCGCGAGGCGGCGGCAGCGTCTTTGTCGCGGAGTGCGACTATCAAGAGGTCGACCTGGAATGGTTGGTCGAGGGCGGCCTGCAGGTGACCTACCCTGCAAGCGCCAAGGTGACGCAGCGGTCAGACTCACACTTCTACTGCGGTGAGGTCGTACCCATCGTCTACCGTACCAAGAGCGCCTAGTGAAGGGGGCAATGGGCGCGAAAGCCTTCGGACTTGGGGTCCCGGAGGCGAACTCCGTGCAGCAGCCCGCGGCACCTTGCCCGAAAGCTGCCTCTGACGAGAGACCGGTTCTGGCCGATTGTTGCCGGTCGGCTGACGCGCCTCGTCATCGGTGGGCGACCCATCGGCGACACACTCAACCGCCAGCGTCGCCGTGAAGCTGACTTTGGCTCAGGCGCGTTGTCCAGCCCGGGGTGGGTGACTTTGGCGGTCTGCAGCGGGACGATTGCAAGTTGATGCCGCGCCTGCCGGCATCCCGGCGGGACCGTACTGCACGGGATGTTTGCGGCAGCCGTGCGGTCGTGTCAGACTCTTCGGACGGAGGGCGTGCGACATGCGGAGGCTGCTGGGATGGATCCTGCTGACGCATGCCATGTGCGCGGTCGCTGCCGACCCACCGCGAGATCGCCTGCTGGGCCTGCTGGAGCAACATCGCGAATCGACCGATCTGCCGCGGCTAGGGCAGGCTGCCGCCCGGTTCGTGTCGTACCGCGATGCCGTTCCCGCGTCCGTGACTTTCGGCGTCGAGCTGTGCGTGCTGGAAGCCGGCCAAGCCCGCTTGCGCGTCAAGGACCTGCGCACGAACCAGGCGCCAGCCGAGCTGTTTCCGGCCGTGTTCGGCTCGCAAGCGTTGGGCGTGATGAGCGGAGGCTTCTTCGACATCGATCCAAGCGGCCGGCTGATCCCGCTCGGCCTCGTCAAGGCCGACGGGAAAACAGTCTCGGCCCGATTCAACTGGACCAGTGGCGGCATCGTGGCGGCGTCGGCGCACGGCGTGTCGATCCTCCCGATCGCGAGCGCCGGTGCAGCGTCGGACCATTCCGACGTCCTGCAGTCCAAGCCCTTGCTTGTCGAAGACGGACGAGACGGCATTCGCAGTGCGGGCGACGATCGCTTCGATCGCAGCGCCATCGCGCTGGACGCGCGCGGCCACATCTACTTCTTCGTGCTTCACGAACCGTCCGGAGCTGCAGGCAGTTTGGCCGAGTTCTCGCGCCTGCTGCTTGGCTACCGATCGAGCGACGGGCAACCGATCCTGAACGCGCTGGCGATGGACGGCGGCCCAGGCGCGCACCTGTACGTACCGGCGCTGGGCAGGCACTGTGGCGCCGGCACGGCGAACTTCGTGCCGAACGCCTTGTACGTCGAGCGATGAGCAGCCAGCGCAATCGCGGCCGTGGGCGGCGGCAACCGGAACCGGGCGGCAGCGCTCGAATGGTCGACGTCAAGGCAGTTCTGACACCGTTGCTGGTCATTGTCGCGACGTCGATCGGCAGCGTGCTGGCCTACGTGTTCACACCGCTGAAGGAGGTGTTCAATGCGATCGTGTGGGAGGAGAAGGGCGAGGTGCTGCTCGTCTCGCAGACGCTGAACCCGAAGCAGGGCGATGTCGTCACCATCGACATCTTTGTGCAACCGCGCTCGCCGGTGCCGTTGTCTGAAGGGGTGTTGACGATCAGCTACCCGGCTGGATTGCTCAGGCCCGGCTCGGACACCGTGCAGCAGCTCACCGCAACGACCAAGAAGATCGACGCCTCTACCAAGCTGACGCAGCGCCCGCTCGAGTTCATCGCCGATGCCGCGGGCCGAGCGGACATCAGGGCGACGCTGACCACAAGGTCTCGCACACCCTTTGTCGGCAGCCTGAAGATCGACGTCGCGCCATCCACCGGGCAGGAATCCCCGACCCGCAGGAATTTCTCGGGCGCATGGAACATCGACCTGGGCGGCATCCACGGCTCGATGGAGCTGAAGGACGTAGCACGGACCTTGACGGGGAGCTACAGCATGTCCGATGGCAGCCGCGGGCTGGTCGAAGGCACGCGCGACGGCAAGACGTTCCGCGTCACGTTCTACCGGGGCGGCTCTGCGCCGAGCCGTTACTTCATCGACGCCGGCTTTGAACCGAACGAACAACCCGACCTCGAGCTGCGCGGCAAGGCCAAGCTGCTCATCGCCACCGGCGACCACAATGCTCCGTGGCGTGAGGACCGGCAGCTCGAGTATTACGCGGTGGCTCGCGGTCGCTGAGTTGCCTGGCATGTCAGCCCTGGACGCAAGGTCCATCCCGTTCCGGTTGCTTGCCGCGTGTATCCTCATCCCTTTTACTCAAAAGGATCGAGATGGCACTGTCCAAGAAGAAGCGCGTAGGCAAGAGAACCATTTCTGCCAAACAAGTCAGAAAGACGGCAAGCGGCAGGAAGCGCCGCAAGTCCGACGGTACCCAGCCCCCGAAGGCGGTGACTCCGACTTCGACGCCAGCGGCGTCCTGACGATTCGGGCCGGCAGGCCGCGCCAAGCCGCTTCGGCTTGGTCGCGCGCGCGCTGCACGAGCGAGCCTGCAGGTACCTATCGGGCGCAACGTGCCGCACGGCGGCGGCCTCTTCCGATGAGGCGAGTCACTTCGCCGCAGCCGGGAACGCCGGCAACTTGCCGATGTCGCGCGGATCGTGCTGGATGATGACCGTCGCCTTCAGGTTCTTCGCGATCTGCTTGACCCGCTGGATCGACGCGAGGGTCTGCGCGCGGTCGTAGTTGAAGCCCGGCACGCCGTCGTGCTCGTAGTTCTCGTGGAAATGCACGGCGTCGCCGCTCAGGATCACCGGCCCCATCTCCTTCAGGCGCACGAGCAGGATGCTGTGCCCCGGCGTGTGGCCCGGCGCGCGCAGCATCATCACGGTGCCGTCGTCGAACACGTCCTTGTCGGCGCTCAGCGGCTCGACCTTGCGCTTCTCGGCGATCCACTCGGCGAAGCCCTTCACGTTCGCACTGGCGATCGGCGGGGTGGCGTTGATGCCGTCCCAGTCGCCCTTGCCGATCAGCAGCGTCGCATTCTTCAGCGGGGCCAGCTGGCCGGTGTGATCGGCGTGGAAATGGCTGATGCCGACGAACTTCACATCCTCGGGGTTGACGTTGATCTGCTTCAGCAGATCGGCCAGCGGCTTGTTGGTCGCACTCGGAACGGAGCCCGGCAGGTAGCCCGTGTCCCAGACCATCACGTCCGCGCCGTGGCGGATGACGTAGCAGCTGAAGCTGAAGGGCTTGGTCGTCTCGGTGTAGGCGAAGGCATCGCTGAAGCGCCGCGGGTCGTTGGTCCCGGTGCCGCAATCGAGCCGCGTCAGCGTGACCTCCTGGGCTGCTGCTGAAAGGGAAAGAAGCGCGCCCACGCCGAGCGCCAACCAGAAGCGGGATGTCATTTTTTCTCCTTGTTCATGACGGAAGGGAGTTGCGAGTTCAGCCATCGGATGCCTCTGCCGGCATCTTAGAACGCCGATTCCCGATTCCTGTTTCCCGCATCCGGACCCTCATTCCTCGCTGCTGCAGCGTTGCGGGCTTCCATCCGTCATCGCACACACTATGGGCCAAGCGCTGTGCACCCACGCGTGAAAGGAATGACGATGCCGCCGACTTTCGTTGATGCCTCTCTGTCCGACACACCGTTGCCGTCGCTCGCGCCTTTGCGTGAACGCGTGTTCGGCAGCAACCCCGCCACGGTGTGGATGACCGGCCTGAGCGGCGCCGGCAAGTCGACGCTCGCCGCGGTGCTCGAACGCACGTTGCTGCAGGCCGGGCGGCCCGTGCTGATGCTCGATGGCGATGTCGTGCGCGAGGGCCTGAACCGCGACCTCGGCTTCACCGACACCGACCGCGACGAGAACATCCGCCGCATCGCCGAGGTCGCCCGCCTCGCCAACGAGGCCGGCCTGATGGTGCTCGCCGCGGTGATCTCGCCCCGCGCCGCACACCGCGCCGCGGCGCGCGAGCGCATCGGCAGCGGACGCTTCGTCGAGGTGCACCTGAGCACCTCGCTGGCCACCTGCGCGGCGCGCGACCCCAAGGGCCTGTACGCGCGCGCGAAGGCCGGCGGGCTGGCCAACTTCACCGGCATCGGCTCGGCCTACGAAGTGCCCGCTCGGCCCGAACTGCGGCTGGACACCGGCGAGCTGTCGCCGGCCGACGCCGCGGCCCGGGTGCTGGCGCTGCTGCAGGCGCGCGGGCACCTGCCGGCCTGAGGTGACGCGCTTCCTGCGCGCCGTGGTGTGGGGCGCTGAGCGGCGTGGTCAGTGGCGTGCAGGCGGGCCGTCTTCGTCCACCTCGTCATCGACCGCCTCGTCGGCGATGGATTCCACGTCGTCGGATGCGTAGGGCCGGCCGGCGGCATTCGTGGCCCAGGTCGGGTCGCTGACCAGGTGGTCCGGCAGGATGTCGGCCGCATCGTCGCGGTCGTTGCCGGTGGCCGATCCACGCTCGCCGGTGCCGCGCGCATCGCTGTCGCTGTCGCGGTGCACCGGCAGCGCGCCGAGTTCGCCGGGGTTGTCGGCGTCGGTGGGCATCGCGCGTTCGCCCTGCACGTCGCTGCCGCTGTCCGAGCTGTCGCTCGGGCCGAGTGCGTCCACGTCGCGGCCGGCGGCGCGGCGGGCGGCGCGTTCGCCGCCGAGGATGCTGCTGTTCGACATCGTTGGTCCTTTCACGGTGATCGACGGGCTGCGCGGTGCGCGCGACCCATGGGTGCAGACTAGGCCGCGTGCCGCGCAGGGTCTGTAGGACTTGGGGCTGCCTGCGGGCGGGAGAAGTTCGAGCGGGAAAACCCTTCGCGGCCCGGGGCAGCGCGCTCCTAGAATCATTTGTGCAACCGCACATCGATCCGATCACGCGACCCCACCGGGTCCCACAAGGAGTTTGCTGAATGGCCTCGACTCGCCGCCCTTCCGCCAAGACGGAGGGAGCCGCTCCTGAATCTGCCAAGGAAGGCACCGCCGGCAGCGCGACCCGCGTGCTGAAGAAGTACCCGAACCGCCGCCTCTACGACACGCAGAACAGCAGCTACATCACGCTGGCCGACGTGAAGGCGATGGTGCTGGCGGGGCAGGATTTCGTCGTGCGCGACGCCAAGACCTCCGAAGACCTGACGCGCAGCATCCTGCTGCAGATCATCCTCGAGGAGGAAACCGGCGGCGTGCCGATGTTCTCGTCGCAGACGCTCGCGCAGATCATCCGCTTCTACGGCCATTCGCAGCAGGGAATGATGGGCAGCTACCTCGAGAAGAACCTGCAGGCCTTCACCGACATGCAGGCCCGCTTCGCCGAGCAGTCGAAGGGCCTGAACCCCGAGTTGTGGACGCAGTTCCTGAACGGCCAGGCGCCGGGCGTGCAGGGGGTGATGGGCAATTACCTCGAGCAATCGCGCCACATGTTCGAGCAGATGGCCAAGCAGGCGGAGGCCCTTTTCCCCGGAATGCCCGGTTTCGTGCCCCCGAAGCGCTGATTCGAGCCCGTCCGCACCCGCGGGGCTTCGCCGATCGGCGAAAATCCGCGGATGACTCAAGACCTGCTGGCGCCCGCTGCCGCCACCGCCTCCTCGCCGAAGATCGGTTTCGTCTCGCTCGGCTGCCCGAAGGCGCTGACCGACTCCGAGCTGATCCTCACCCAACTGCGCGCCGAGGGCTACGACACCTCCAAGACCTTCGCCGGGGCCGACCTGGTGATCGTCAACACCTGCGGCTTCATCGATGACGCCGTCAGGGAAAGCCTGGACACCATCGGCGAGGCGCTGGCCGAGAACGGCAAGGTCATCGTGACCGGCTGCCTGGGCGCCAAGGCCGGCGAGGGCGGCGGCAACCTGGTGCGCCAGATGCACCCGAGCGTGCTGGCCGTGACCGGCCCGCACGCCACGCACGAGGTGATGGACGCGGTGCACCTGCACGTGCCCAAGCCGCACGATCCGTTCATCGACCTGGTGCCGGCGCAGGGCATCAAGCTGACGCCGCGCCACTACGCCTACCTGAAGATCAGCGAAGGCTGCAACCACCGCTGCAGCTTCTGCATCATCCCCAGCATGCGCGGCGACCTGGTCTCGCGCCCGGTCGGCGACGTGCTCGGCGAGGCGCAGCGGCTGTTCGAGTCCGGCGTCAAGGAACTGCTGGTGATCAGCCAGGACACCAGCGCCTACGGCGTCGACGTGAAGTACCGCACCGGCTTCTGGGACGGCAAGCCGGTGCGCACCCGCATGCTCGACCTGTGCGAGAAGCTCGGCGAACTGGCCGAGCGGCACGGCGCCTGGGTGCGGCTGCACTACGTCTACCCGTATCCGCACGTTGACGAGGTGCTGCCGCTGATGGCCCAGGGCCGCGTGCTGCCCTACCTCGACGTGCCGTTCCAGCATTCGCACCCCGACGTGCTGAAGCGCATGAAGCGCCCGGCCAACGGCGAGAAGAACCTCGACCGCCTGCAGCGCTGGCGCGAGATCTGCCCGCAGCTGGTGGTGCGCAGCACCTTCATCGCCGGCTTCCCGGGCGAGACCGAGGCCGAGTTCGAGCACCTGCTCGACTTCATGCGCGAGGCGCGCATCGACCGCGCCGGCTGCTTCGCGTACTCGCCGGTCGAGGGCGCGACCGCCAACGCGCTGCCCGATGCGGTGCCGGCCGAGCTGCGCGAGGAGCGCCGCGCGCGCTTCATGGCGGTGGCCGAGGAGGTGTCGGCCGCCAAGCTGCGCGAGCGCGTCGGCGCGACCATGCAGGTGCTGGTCGATTCGGCCCCGGCGCTCGGCCGCAAGGGCGGCATCGGCCGCAGCTATGCCGATGCGCCCGAGATCGACGGCCACGTGAAGCTGCTGCCGCCGGAGAAGGCGTCGAAGACGCTGAAGGTCGGCGAGTTCACGAAGGCGCGCATCGTCGGCACCCAGGGGCATGACCTCGTCGCCCAACCGATCTGAGATGGCGGCCGACGACAAGCCGGACCAACGCACCGCGCTGATCCACCACCCCTACGTGCCGCCGGCCGGTTTCGGCGCGGTGGCGCCGGGCGTGTACAAGGCGTCGACGGTGATCTTCCCGACCACCGCCGCGCTGCATGCGCGCACCTGGCGCGAGAAGACCGGCTACACCTACGGCCTGCACGGCACGCCGACCAGCTTCACGCTCGAAGAGCGCATTGCCACGCTCGAAGGCGGCCTGCACACGCTGCTGGTGCCGAGCGGGCTGGCCGCGATCACGCTGGTCGACATGGCGCTGCTGAAGGCCGGCGACGAGCTGCTGATCCCCGACAACGCCTACGGCCCGAGCAAGGAACTGGCGCGCAACGAACTGGCGCGCTGGGGCATCGCCCACCGCTTCTACGATGCGATGGACCCGGCCTCGCTGCAGGCCGCGATCGGCCCGGCGACGAAGCTGGTCTGGCTGGAGGCGGCGGGCTCGGTGACGATGGAATTCCCGGACCTGCCGGCCTTGATCGGGATCGCCCGCGATGCCGGTGTCACCTGTGCGCTCGACAACACCTGGGGCGCGGGGCTCGCGTTCGACCCGTTCGCGCTCGGCGTCGACATCTCGATCCAGGCGCTGACGAAATACCCGTCCGGCGGCGCCGACGTGCTGATGGGCTCGGTGACCACGCGCGACGAGCCGCTGCACCTGAAGCTGAAGTTCACGCACATGCGCATGGGCTGGGGGGTCGGCGCGAACGACGTGGAGTTCGTGCTGCGCGCGCTGCCGTCGCTCGCGCTGCGCTACGACGCGCAGGACCAGGCGAGCCGCACGCTGGCGCGGTGGTGGGCGGCACGGCCGGAGGTGGCGCAGGTGCTGCACCCGGCGCTGCCGTCGTCGCCGGGGCACGCAGCCTGGCGGGCGCTGTGCACGCGCGCCGCCGGGCTGTTCTCGGTGGTGTTGGACGAGCGGTTCTCGATCGCGCAGGTCGAGGCCGTCGTCGATGCGCTGCGGCTGCACAAGATCGGCTACTCGTGGGCCGGGCCGGTCAGCCTGGTGGTGCCGTACGAGCTGAAGGCGATCCGCCGGCAACCGGCCTGGAACGGCGCGCTGCTGCGCTTCTCGGTGGGGCTGGAGGCGGTCGACGACCTGATCGCCGATGCCGAGCAGGCGCTGCGCGTCCTGAAAAAGGACTGAGCGTCAGTCCTTGGTGGGCGCCGAGACCTTGTGCCGCATCAGGCGGCCCTTCTCGCGGTCCCAGTCCTTCTGCTTCTCGGTGTTGCGCTTGTCGTGCTCGGCCTTGCCCTTGGCCAGCGCGATCTCGGCCTTCACGAGGCCGCCCTTGTAGTGCAGGTTCAGCGGCACCAGCGTGAAGCCGCGCTGCTCGACCTTGCCGACCAGGCGCTTGATCTCTTCCTTGCGCATCAGCAGCTTCTTGGTGCGGTCGGCCTCGGGGTTGACGTGGGTCGACGCGCYGCGCAGCGCATTGATGCGGCAGCCGATCAGGTAGAGCTCGCCGTCGCGGATCAGCACGTAGCCGTCGGTCAGCTGCACCTGGCCGGCGCGGATCGCCTTGATCTCCCAGCCGTGCAGCACCATGCCGGCCTCGTAGCGTTCCTCGAGGTGGTAGTCGTAATGGGCTCGGCGGTTTTCGGCAATCGACATGGGGTCCAGATGAGGCGCGTGGCGCTCAATACAATCCGGCGATTGTATGAAGCATGTCAAGAAGTCCGTCCTCCTTTGGTATTCGCCGCACGAGATGTACTCGCTCGTGACCGACATCCCGAGCTATCCGCAGTTCCTGCCGTGGTGCGAACGCGCCGAAGTGCTGGGCGAAGACGGCTCCGGCGTCACCGCCCGGCTGCAGCTGTCGTTCGCCGGCGTCGGCCAGGCCTTCACCACGCGCAACGAGAACGTGCCCGACGAAAGCGTCCACATGATGCTGGTCGACGGCCCGTTCTCGACGCTCGATGGCACCTGGCGCTTCCTGCCGCTGGCCTCGCCGGGTTCGGCGGGCCCGGGCGGGCAGGTCGCCTGCAAGATCGAGTTCGAGCTGCGCTATGAATTCGCCAACGGCGCGCTGGAGCTGGTGATCAGCCCGGTGTTCGACCGCATCGCCAACACGCTGGTCGATTCGTTCGTCAAGCGGGCGGAACAGGTGCATGGGCCCCGTTGACCACGCCGAGCTGGCGATCGAGGTCGCCTGGAGCCCRCAGGCGGGCGAGGTGAGGGTGGTGCCACTGCGGCTGCCCGCCGGCAGCACCGTGCACGATGCGCTGCGGCAGGGCGGTGTGCTGGAGGCGGGCTCGGGAATGGACCTGACGCACTGCAGGATCGGCGTCTGGGGGCACCTGCGCGAGCTGACCGACGTGCTGCAGGACCGCGACCGGGTGGAGGTCTGGCGCGCGCTGCGCGTCGATCCGAAGGAAGCAAGGCGCCAGCGCTCGCGACAGGAGCCGCGCTCGCGCTGAGCCGCGGGGCTTACTTGCAGTCGGACGCGATGATGTCGCGCGTGCGCTTGGTCTCGTCGGCGCGGCCCTTGTCGTCGAGGATCTCGCGTTCGCCGTTGGCATTCGTGCGTGCCATGCGGATGCCGTCTTCGAGCGTCTTCAGCTGCCCCTTGGCGCGCGTGCAGTTCTCGGCGCGTGCGGCGGCGAGCTTCTCTTCCTCGGCCTTGCGCTTGGCGGCGTCGTCCTGATCGGTCTTGCGGCGCTTGGCCTCGAGCTCGGGGTCGACCAGCTTCGGGCCGCTGGCCGCGCTGGCTGCCGGCGAGGCTTCGGCCGGCGTGCCCTGCATCGGCGCGCGGCGCGCGGAACCGGCCGGGCGCTGCAGGATGTCCTGCTCGGCGATGGAGCCGGGCGGCGGGATGTCGCTGTACTGCACATGGCCCTTGCCGTCGCGCCATTTCCACTGGGCGAATGCCGTGCTGTGCAGGCCGATCGACAACACGGCGAGGAGGGCGCAGGCACCCAGCCTGGACGACGTGCGGGAAGGTATGAATTGCATGGCCGAAAGTGTAGTCGGCGTGACATGTGTGCAGGCGCGAGGCTCTGTCACCTTTTGTATGGCGATGCCCGCCTGGCCGAGGATGGCCGTGAACTATTACCGCTTTGGCGCGGCACGCATCGGCGCGGCCCGTCGAAGGGGGCCGGGCCCACGCCGTGAAGGGTGCGTCTGACATCCGTATAATTCGCTTTTGCGTCAGGAGTTTTTCTCATGCGCCTTCTTGGCAAAGCGCTCACCTTCGACGATGTGTTGTTGGTGCCACCTTTCTCCCAGGTCCTGCCCCGCGACACCTCGCTCGCGACCCAGCTCTCCCGCAACATCCGACTGAACCTTCCGCTCGTGTCCGCGGCGATGGACACCGTGACGGAAGCACGCCTCGCGATCGCGATCGCGCAGGAAGGCGGCATCGGGATCGTCCACAAGAACCTCTCGCCGAAGCAGCAGGCTGCCGAGGTGGCGCGCGTGAAGCGCTATGAGTCGGGCGTGCTGCGCGATCCGATCACCATCTCGCCCGGCGTGCCGGTGCGCGACGTGATCAACCTGTCGCGCCAGCACGGCATCTCGGGCTTCCCGGTGCTCGAGGACGGCAAGGTGGTCGGCATCGTGACCGGCCGCGACCTGCGCTTCGAGACCCGCATGGACATCCCGGTGCGCGAGATCATGACCCCGCGCGAGCGCCTGATCACGGTGCGCGACGGTGCCTCGCTGGCCGATGCCAAGGCGCTGATGCACAAGCACAAGCTCGAGCGCGTGGTCGTCGTCAACGACGCCTTCGAGCTGCGCGGCCTGTTCACCGTCAAGGACATCACCAAGCAGACCAACTTCCCGAACGCCGCGCGCGACTCGCACGGCAAGCTGCGCGTCGGCGCGGCGGTGGGTGTCGGCGAAGACACCGAAGAGCGCCTCGAGCTGCTGGTGCGCGCCGGCGTCGATGCGGTCGTCGTCGACACCGCGCACGGCCACAGCGCCGGCGTGCTCGACCGGGTGCGCTGGGTCAAGAAGAACTACCCGCAGATCGACGTGATCGGCGGCAACATCGCCACCGGAGCGGCCGCGCTGGCGCTGGTGGAGGCGGGTGCCGACGGCGTGAAGGTCGGCATCGGCCCCGGCTCGATCTGCACCACCCGCATCGTCGCCGGCGTCGGCGTGCCGCAGATCATGGCGATCGACAACGTCGCCACCGCGCTGAAGGGCACCGGCGTGCCGCTGATCGCCGACGGCGGCATCCGCTACTCGGGCGACATCGCCAAGGCCATCGCGGCCGGTGCCTGCACCGTGATGATGGGCGGCATGTTCGCCGGCACCGAAGAGGCGCCGGGCGAGATCGTGCTGTTCCAGGGCCGCAGCTACAAGAGCTACCGCGGCATGGGCTCGATCGGTGCCATGCAGCAGGGCTCGGCCGACCGCTATTTCCAGGACAACACCGGCGCCAACCCGAACGCCGACAAGCTGGTTCCGGAAGGCATCGAGGGCCGCGTGCCGTACAAGGGCTCGATGGTCAGCATCGTGTTCCAGATGGCCGGTGGGCTGCGCGCCTCGATGGGCTATTGCGGCTGCCCGACGATCGACGACATGCGCGACCGCGCCGAGTTCGTCGAGATCACGTCGGCCGGCATCCGCGAGAGCCACGTGCACGACGTGCAGATCACGAAGGAAGCCCCCAACTACCGCATGGAGTGACGCCCGCACGCCGGGCGCCAGCGACCTTGACGACGAGTCCCACGACCGCGCCCGCGCAGCCGCCCGCCGGCCGCCCGGCGGCGATGCGCTTCATCCTGCTGACGGTGCTGATCGACATGATGGCGATCGGCCTGATCGTGCCGGTGCTGCCGGTGCTGGTCGGCGGCTTCACGGCCAACCCGGCCGAGCAGGCCTTCTGGTACGGCGCGGTCGCGTTCACCTTCGGCATCGCGAACTTCTTCAGCTCGCCGGTGCTCGGGGCGCTGTCCGACCGCTACGGCCGCCGGCCGGTGCTGCTGCTCGGCTTCTGCGGCTTCGCGTTCAGCTTCTTCGCGACGGCGCTCGCGACGCAGCTGTGGGTGCTGGTGGCGGTGCGGCTGGTGAGCGGCGCGCTGCAGGCGAACGCGGCGGTGGCGAACGCCTACGTGGCCGACATCACGCCACCCGAAGACCGCGCGAAGCGCTTCGGCCAGCTCGGCGCGATGTTCGGCATCGGCTTCATCCTCGGGCCGGTGATGGGCGGGCTGCTCGGCTCGATCGACATCCACTGGCCGTTCTTCGCCGCCGGCACGCTGGCCCTGGTGAACCTGGTCTACGGGTACTTCGTGCTGCCCGAATCGCTGCCGCCGGAGCGCCGCAACAAGGCCTCGATGCGCTCGCTGAACCCGGTCGCCGCGCTGATGCACCTGGGCAGCCTGAAGGGCGTGGGCGGCCTGATCGCGGTGTCGGCCCTGTGCACGCTGGCGCAGTTCGTGTTGCACACCTCCTGGGTGCTGTACACCGGGCTGCGCTTCGAGTGGGGCCCGCGCGAGAACGGCTGGTCGCTGTTCACCGTCGGCGTCGCGTCGGCGATCGTGCAGGGCATGCTGCTGCAGCGGCTGCTGAAGCACTTCGGCGCGACGCGGCTGGCCACCATCGGCCTGGTGTCGAGCACGCTTGCCAACCTGGGCTGGGCGCTCGCGACCGAGGGCTGGATGATGTATGCGGTGATCGGCTTCAACGTGTTCGGCTTCACGGTGGCCGCGGCCATCCAGAGCATCGTCTCGAACGCCGCTGATCAGCGCACGCAGGGCCAGACCATGGGCGCGATGGCCGCGCTGACCAGCATGACCGCGGTGATCGCCCCGGTGATCGGCGCCCCGCTGCTGGGCGTCGTCTCGCACCTGCCGCACAACGACTGGCGCGTCGGCGCGCCGTTCTTCTTCTGCAGCGCGTTGCTGGCGGTGGCCACCGCCGTCGCGATGCGTCATTTTTCCCGTGTTGCCCGCCAGACTCCTTCGACCACGCCGGCCGCCACGAGCGCCGGCTGATGACACTGCCCCACCATGCACGACAAGATCCTCATCCTCGATTTCGGCTCCCAGGTCACGCAGCTGATCGCCCGCCGCGTGCGCGAGGCGCATGTGTTCTGCGAGATCCATCCGAACGACGTCAGCGACGCGTTCATCCGCGAGTTCGCGCCGAAGGGCATCATCCTGTCGGGCAGCCACGCCAGCACCTATGAAGAGCACGAGCTGCGCGCGCCGCAGGCCGTGTGGGACCTGGGCGTGCCGGTGCTGGGCATCTGCTACGGCATGTTCACGATGGCGGTGCAGCAGGGCGGGCAGGTCGAGGCCAGCACGCACCGCGAATTCGGCTATGCCGAGGTGCGGGCGCACGGCCACACGCAACTGCTGAACGGCATCGAGGATTTCAAGACGCCCGAAGGCCACGGCATGCTGAAGGTGTGGATGAGCCACGGCGACAAGATCACCGCGCTGCCGCCGGGCTTCAAGCTGATGGCGTCGACGCCGAGCTGCCCGATCGCCGGCATGGCCGATGAATCGCGCGGCTACTACGGCGTGCAGTTCCACCCCGAGGTCACGCACACGGTGAAGGGCCGCGAGTTGCTGAACCGCTTCGTGCTCGACATCGCCAAGGCGAAGCCCGACTGGGTGATGGGCGACTACATCGAAGAAGCGGTGGCGCGCATCCGCGAGCAGGTGGGCAGCGAAGAGGTGATCCTCGGCCTGTCGGGCGGGGTCGATTCGAGCGTGGCCGCGGCGCTGATCCATCGCGCGATCGGCGACCAGCTGACCTGCGTGTTCGTCGACCACGGCCTGCTGCGGCTCGACGAAGGCCGCATGGTGATGGAGATGTTCGCCGGGCGGCTGCATGCGAAGGTGATCCATGTCGATGCGAGCGATCAGTTCCTCGGCCACCTGAAGGGCGTGAGCGACCCCGAGGCCAAGCGCAAGATCATCGGCCGCGAGTTCGTCGAGGTGTTCCAGGCCGAAGCGAAGAAGCTGAAGAGCGCCAAGTGGCTGGCACARGGCACGATCTACCCGGACGTGATCGAGAGCGGCGGCGCCAAGACGAAGAAGGCGGTGACGATCAAGAGCCACCACAACGTCGGCGGGCTGCCCGAGACGCTGGGATTGAAGCTGCTGGAGCCGCTGCGCGAGCTGTTCAAGGACGAGGTGCGCGAACTGGGCGTGGCGCTGGGCCTGCCGCCGGAGATGGTGTACCGCCATCCGTTCCCGGGCCCGGGCCTGGGCGTGCGCATCCTCGGCGAGGTGAAGAAGGAGTTCGCCGACCTGCTGCGCCGCGCCGATGCGATCTTCATCGAAGAGCTGCGCAATGCGCGCGACGCCGAGACCGGCAAGACCTGGTACGAACTGACGAGCCAGGCCTTCACGGTGTTCCTGCCGGTCAAGAGCGTCGGCGTGATGGGCGACGGCCGCACCTACGACTACGTGGTGGCGCTGCGCGCGGTGCAGACCAGCGATTTCATGACCGCCGACTGGGCCGAGCTGCCGTACAGCCTGCTGAAGAAGGTGTCGGGGCGGATCATCAACGAGGTGCGCGGGATCAACCGCGTCACGTACGACGTGTCGAGCAAGCCGCCGGCGACGATCGAGTGGGAGTGATTCGGGGCAGATCGGTGCGGTCTTCGACTGTTCAGCCACCATTGAATCCGCTGCGGGCGGCGCAGCTCGAAGGAAAGACCTCACCGATCTCAAGCTCCGAGGGTTGAAGCCTCGCGACAAGACGTACAAGGTGACCGACCGCGATGGGATGTACGTCGCCGTCTCCCCGACTGGCGCGCTGTCCTTCCGATACGACTACCGGATCAGCGGTCGGCGCGAGACGCTCACGATCGGTCGGTACGACTCCGATATCGGCGCGAAGCGCGCTCGCGATCCCGACGACCTCGACTACGGTATGAACTTGTCGCTGGCGGAGGCGCGGCAGTTGCTCTCGCGCGCCAGGCGCCTTGTTGAGCGCGGTCAGTCACCATCTCGCGCCAAGGTCGAGAAGCGGGCCGAGGCTGCTGGCGCGCCCACTTTCGGCGGATGGGCCGACAAGTACTTTGAGTTCAAGGCCGACCCGAAGAGCGGCGGCCTTCAGCTTGCGGACAGCACGCTGGCGATGAGAAAGTCGACCTATCGCCGAGCCCTCGCTGAGCCGTTTGGCAAGCAGATGCTCCATGAGATCTCGCATCAGCGGTTGGCTGCCCTTTGCGACAAGTTGAAGGCTGAGCGAGGACCGGACGTGGCGGTACATGCGCGCGAGATCGTCCTTCTCGTCTACCGCTTCGCGATCAGCAAGGGCGCGGATGTCTCCAACCCGGCCGAGAAAATCAGGCCAGGGGATATTGCGACCTTCAAGCCGCGGGATCGCTGTCTCGGTCCTGGAGAGCTGCGCACGTTTTTCAACGCGCTGGACGGCACGGCGACCACGCCGACGCTGCGACTCGCAGTCAAGTTCGTGCTCCTCACGATGGTGCGCAAGAGCGAGTTCACGGGAGCCCAATGGAGCGAGATTGACTGGGAGACGGAGACCTGGCTCATCGGCAAGGAGCGCATGAAGGCCGATCTTCCCCATGCGATTCCGCTGTCGCAGCAAGCGCTCGACATCCTGACGACGTTCAAGACCTGTTTCGCATCCAGCAAGCACCTGCACCCCGGACGCTATGAGGCGGAAGTGCCAATCTGATGCGACGCTCACCAACGGCCCCGCCGACATGGCGGGTGAGGGACCATCCCCCGGGGGCGAGGCGGGTCTGCGACACCGCTTCGGAAGGTCCAGCACACCGGAAACCAGCCGTTCGTGCAAGATTGGACATGGCCGAGAGTTGCCTGCAGCCCAACTATCTTGACCGTGCTACTGCAACAGCAAACGGGCTGCCGCTCTCGTCTGAGCGCCATCCTTCCGACAAACCCATTCGTATCGCACGCTCAACCCGACTTCACGCCCCATCAACTATGCGGGCCGACGAGTCTTTCTCCCAGCCTTCACTTGGCCAAAGAGGTCAAACAACTGCTGCGCCGCCGGTGACAGCGATCGTCCGCGGCGCCATATCAGCCCGACCTTGCGAGTGATCACAGGATCGACCAGCGGCACGCTGACGAGTAGCGGATGGTCGGATCCCGGCATCGCCATCGCCGGCACGGCAGCGACTCCCAGTCCGGCCTCGACCAAGCCAAGCGTCGTGGTCACGTGCTGCGCCTCGTAGATGGCCTGTGGGCGTCCCGTGACGCCCGCCAGCGCTTGGTCCAGCAGAACCCGGTTTCCAGATGAGCGGCCCACCGAGATGAAGTCGTAGTCGCAGAGCTGGGCCCAACTGACGCGGCGTAGTCTTGCCACTGGATGGTCTCGCCGACACGCCGCCACGAAGCGCTCTTCCACGAGCGACTTGAACTCGAGCTCGCCCTCCTGTGAGCCAATGAAGTTGAGGCCGAAATCCGCCTCGCCGCGTGCCACCGCCGCCAGCACCTCGTTCGCGGCGGCGTCGAGCACCTTCACGCGCACCTTCGGGCTGCGCTCGTGGTAGCGGCGTATCACCTGCGAAAGGTAGTAGTACACCGTCGACGGTACGCAGGCCACCGTCACCTCGCCCATGTGCGTGGCCGCGACGCCGCGGATGCCCAGCAGCGTGGCGTCGAGATCATCAAGCAGTTCCCGCACCTTGCGTTCGAAGTCCCGGCCAACGGCGGTCAGCGTTACACGCCGCGTGGTCCGTTCGAGCAGCAGCACGCCCAGCGCCCGCTCGAGCTTGTCGATGCGGCGGCTGAATGCCGGCTGCGACAGGTGCACCGACTCGGCGGCCTTGCGGAAGTTGCTCAGCTCAGCCACCGCCCGGAAGGCGAGCAGGTCGTTCAAGTCGAAGTTGATGGCCATGGGGCAACGCTCCGTATTGATGCTTTATGGACATCAGTTGATCTTAAAGATGCAATTCACTTTTGCAAAGGCGACGCCGATCATTGCCTCATGAAGCGAGTCCTGCCCTGCGTCGACGTCCCGCCCTGCGTGTTCTCGACCACCCCCAGAAGGAGACAAACCCATGAAGCGCTTGATCGCTCCAGCCGTCGCCGCCGTGCTGGCCGCCGCCGCCCCGGTGGCAATGGCGTATCCCGACAAGACCATCACGATCGTCGTACCCACGGCCGCCGGCGGCGGCAACGACGCGATGGCACGCACCATTGCGCAGAAGCTCCAGCTGCTGCTCGGCCAGACGGTGCTCATCGACAACCGTGCCGGTGCCAACGGAGCCATCGCGAGCGAGTACGTTGCTCGGGCCGCGTCCGATGGCCACACACTGATGTTCGGCTACATCGCCACGCACGCGATGAACCCGGCGCTGCAAAAGCTGCGCTATGACCCGGTGGCCGACTTCGCGCCGGTCGGCCTGGTCGGCTACTCGCCCACGCTGCTGGTCGCCAACGCGACCGTACCGGTGAAGGACGTGAAGGATCTGGTGGCCCAGCTCAAGGCCAAGCCCGACCGTTTCACTTATGCGTCGGCCGGCAACGGCACGGCTCCGCACTTCGCGGCGGAGCTGTTCAAGCTGAACGCGGGGGTGGTGATGACCGGAGCGCCCTACAAGGGGTCGGCTCCGGCCGTGGCCGACACGATGGGCGGCCAGACGCAGTTCATGTTCCCCAGCCTGTTCACCGCTCTACCGCATGTGAAGTCCGGCAAGCTGCGTGCGCTGGCCGTGGCCGGCCCCAGGCGCTCGAAGCTGCTGCCCGACGTGCCGACGCTCAAAGAGGCCGGTGTCGATGGCGTCGAGGTTCAGCAGTGGTACGGCTTCTTCGCGCCCGCCAAGACGCCCAAGGCCATCGTCGACCAGCTCAACAAGGCGCTGAACCAGGTCCTGGCCGACAAGGAAACCCAGAAGCGCATCGAAGACCACGGTGCCGACGTCGAGACCAGCACCCCGGAGCAGTTCGGTGAGCTCGTCAAGACCGAGCTGGCCAAGTGGAAAGCTGTCGTGCAGCGTGCCAAGTTGACGGCCGACTGATCAGGAAAGGCCACACCACATGAACACTTTGCAGCACGACCTGAAGGCCTGGATCACCCGCAGCGAAACGGTGCGTGACACCATCGGTGCCACACCGGTCAAGGCGCTCGACGCAACGCTCGACCATCCAGCGCGGCCGATCGAGGCTGGAACGCCACTGCCGCCGCTGTGGCACTGGCTGTACTTCTTGCCGCTGCACCGCCAGAGCGAGATCGGCCCCGATGGCCATGCCAAACGGGGCGGCTTCCTGCCGCCGGTGCCGCTGCCGCGCCGCATGTGGGCCGGCAGCCAGTTCGAGTTCCGCTCGCCGGTGCGGGTGGGTGATGCGGTCGAGCGCACCTCGACCATCGCCGACGTGACGGTCAAGGAAGGCCGCACGGGCATGCTCGTGTTCGTGAAGGTGCGCCATGAGCTGCGCTGCAACGGATCGACCGAGCCGGCAATCGTCGAGTTCCACGACATCGTCTATCGCGAGGCCAAGCGCCCCGGGGACATGGAACCGCCGCCGCAGGCAGCCGCGACCGGCGTGTCCTGGCAGCGCGAGATCGTGCCCGACGATGTGCTGCTGTTCCGCTATTCCGCGCTGACGTTCAATGGGCATCGCATCCACTACGACCGCAAGTACGTCACCGAGGTGGAGGGCTATCCCGGCCTGATCGTGCACGGCCCGCTGATCGCCACCCTGCTGATGGACCTGGTGCGTCGCAACGCGCCCGATGCCGACGTCGCCATGTTCCGCTTCAAGGCCGTGCGCCCGACCTTCGACCTGAACCCGTTCCGCGTCAACGGGAAGCTCGAAGACGACGGCAAGACCATCAAGCTGTGGGCCCAGGACCACGAGGGCTGGCTCACGATGGATGCGGTCGCGACGCTGAGGAGTGCCTGACATGCAACCACTCAAGGGACTGACGATCGTCACGCTCGAACACGCCATTGCGGCGCCGTTCGCGACGCGCCAACTGGCCGACCTCGGCGCCCGGGTCATCAAGATCGAGCGTCCTGGCACGGGCGATTTTGCGCGCAGCTACGACGCCCGCGTGCGCGGCCTCGCCTCGCACTTCGTCTGGACCAACCGCTCCAAGGAAAGTCTCACGCTCGATGTGAAGCATCCCGAAGCGGCAAAGGTGCTCGAACGCCTGGTGCTGGAGAG
>NZ_JBFUGW010000106.1:0-21054 GCF_056402735.1 Rhizobacter sp. P3_C12 | reverse complement strand
CGGAGAGGCGGTATTTGTCGCTGTCATTGCGCTCGTGCTTGATCTGCCGCTCGACGTCATTGAGGTACTTCCTGAGGTCGCTGGGAAGCAGTCCTACGAATTCAGGAGACGTCGCTTCGGCAAGAGAGACCAGGCAGCCGTCGACTTCTGTTCCTGGTCGGCACGGGTAGGCGCGGGTCCACTTATCGAGGAAGGTTTTCGCGTTCTTGAAGGCGGCGTGAATCTGGAGCAGAGCATGCACGGGTGCGGCGGTCGTCTCGATCGCTTGACGGATCCCCTTGCGAAGTTCGGAAGGGCACGATGTTCCGAACTGGTCGAGGATGCTGAGTGTCACGCTGTCTTTGGTTTCCTGTATGTGATCCCGAAGGCGCTCCCGCTGACTCGACCCCGCATTCCTTCCATGGGTTGAAGGGGAGCGATTGATCGCGGTGAGAATCTTGGACTCGAACTCCTGCTGCTCGGAACGGACCTTCTCCGAAGATTCCGGTTCCAATGCGGATTTGATCCAGTAGTTTCCCCGTTGATCGTCGTGAGGGCAGTACATTATTGGCGATTCTTGGCGAACGATTTCACTTGTCGACGATCCAATGCCGTGCTCGTCACTGCTGCTTTGATCGTTTGAAATGGAAGAATCTTGCCCCGATGAGGTTTTGGCGTGAGGAGAAACTCCATTGCCGACATTCAGTCGAATGTGAGCGAGGAATTCCTTTGCGCTGTGAGCGGCCTTGGCGATGCCACGGCGTAGCTTCCTCGCTCCGCTCCTCGCGGTGTCACGGGTTTTGTCAAAGCCGTGTCTGACTTTTGTCTTCGCTGATTCGATCACGGAACTTCCTTCTGAGTTGGCGGCGTAAACGATCGCGCTTCGCCGCCTGTTGTTCGGGACACAGGTAAGTGACTTCGTCGGCTGCAGGGTTCCAACGTGGGCCATCGCTCAGGGAGAGAGGAGTCTTCGTAACGCGGGGGCATGGTCACGAAACAGAGCCGCTTTCCCCCCTCTGATCCGGCTCAAGTTCCGCCCCCACCCCGGAACAATCGCGGGAGCACACCACCGCCCCCGCCATGTCCGACCAAGACCGCAACCTGCCCGCCTCGCAGCGAAAGCTCGACAAGGCCCGATCCGAGGGCCAGGTCGCGCGTTCGCGCGATCTGTCGCACTTCGCGGCGATCGCGGTCGGCGGTGCGGCGCTGGTGGCCGCGGCGCCGCTGCTGTCGCGCTGGCTGAAGCAGCTGCTCGCCACCGGCCTGCAGTTCAACGCCGTGATGGCGAAGAATCCCGAGGCGATGGGCGAGCGGCTGGCCGAACTCACGAGCAAGCTGATCTGGGTCGTGCTGCCGATGGGCCTGCTGATGATGGTGGTCGGCGTGGCCGTCGCCGTCGCGGCCGGCGGCTGGGTCTGGACGCTCAAGCCGCTCGCGCCCAAGTTCGACAAGTTCAACCCGATCACCGGCATCGGCAAGCTGTTCTCGAAGCAGCAGCTGATCGAGGCGATCAAGGGCGCCGTGCTGGCGCTGATCCTCGGCACCATCGGCGCGATGTACCTGCGCTCGCACGTCGAGATGTTCGCCGGTGCACTGTCGATGCCGCTGCCGCAGGCGCTGTCGCACGTCGGCAGCACCATCGTCGGCGGCATGCTGCTGGTGCTGCTGGCGCTGGCCGCCTTCGCGGCGGTCGACGTGCCGCTGCAGCGCCAGCTGCACGCGATGCGCCTGAAGATGAGCCACCAGGAAATCAAGCAGGAGCACAAGGAAGTCGAAGGCAACATGGAGATCAAGGCCAAGATCCGCGCCCGCATGCGCGAGATGGCCAATCGCCGCATGTTGGCCGCCGTGCCCACTGCCGACCTGGTCGTGATGAACCCGACCCACTACGCCGTCGCGCTGAAGTACGACGAAGGCAAGATGGGCGCGCCGCGCGTGGTCGCCAAGGGCGCCGACCTGATGGCCATGCGCATCCGCGACACCGCGAAGGAATCGAAGGTGCCGGTGCTGCAGGCGCCGGTGCTGGCGCGTGCGCTGTATGCCCACGCCGAGGTCGACCGCGAGATCCCGGCCGCGCTGTTCGCGGCCGTCGCCCAGGTGCTCGCCTACGTCTACCAGCTGCGTGCCGCGCTGAGCGGCCGCGTCGCGCTGCCGGGCGCGCTGCCCGAACTGAACGTGCCGGACGAGCTCGATCCGCACAACCCGAAGAGCGGCAAGTACGGCCTGAAGGCCACCGAGGACACTGAATGAATCCGCTGATCCAACAGATCCAGGGCTGGCTCGGCCCGCATGCCAAGGCGATCAAGGCGCTGATGGCGCCGGTCTTCATCATCATGGTGCTGTCCATGATGGTGCTGCCGCTGCCGGCCTTCGCGCTCGACCTGCTGTTCACCTTCAACATCGCGATGGCGCTGATGGTGATGATGGTCGCGGCCTACATGGTGCGGCCGCTCGATTTCTCGGCCTTCCCGACCGTGATCCTGCTGACCACGCTGCTGCGGCTGTCGCTGAACATCGCCTCCACCCGCGTCGTGCTGCTGCAGGGTCACACCGGGCCTGGCGCGGCCGGCAAGGTGATCGAATCCTTCGGCCACTTCCTGATCGGCGGCAACTTCGCGGTCGGCCTGATCGTGTTCGCGATCCTGGTGGTGATCAACTTCGTCGTGGTGACCAAGGGCGCCGAGCGAATCGCCGAAGTCGGCGCGCGCTTCACGCTGGATGCGATGCCCGGCAAGCAGATGGCGATCGACGCCGACCTGAACGCCGGCCTGATCGACGAGAAGGAGGCCAAGCGCCGCCGCCTCGAAGTGGGCAACGAGGCGGAGTTCTTCGGTTCGATGGACGGTGCCAGCAAGTTCGTGCGCGGCGACGCGATGGCCGGCCTGCTGATCCTGTTCATCAACATCATCGGCGGCTTCATCATCGGCGTGGCCCAGCACGACCTGTCGGCGTCGCAGGCGGCCGACAGCTACATCCTGCTGGCCATCGGCGATGCGCTGGTGGCCCAGGTGCCGGCGCTGCTGATCTCGGTGGCGGCGGCGATGGTGGTGTCGCGCGTCGGCAAGGAAGAAGACGTCGGCACGCAGGTCGCGAGCCAGGTCTTCAACTCGCCGCGCGTGCTGGGCATCACCGCCGGCGTGATCGGCCTGCTGGGCATCATCCCGGGCATGCCGCACCTGGTGTTCCTGCTGATCTCGGGCAGCATGGGCTATGCGGCCTGGTGGATGAACGAGCGCAACAAGCGCGTCCGGAACACGCCGCCGCCGGCCGCGCCGGTGGCCGAGCCGAATGCCGAGGCCAGCTGGGACGACCTGCAGCCGGTCGACACGCTGGGCCTGGAAGTGGGCTACCGGCTGATCACGCTGGTCGACAAGAACCGCGAGGGCGACCTGCTGCAGCGCATCAAGGGCGTGCGGCGCAAGTTCGCGCAGGATGTCGGCTTCCTGCCGCCGCCGGTGCACATCCGCGACAACCTGGAGCTCAAGCCCAGCATGTACCGGCTGACGCTGCGCGGCGCGGTGGTCGGCGAGGGCGAGGCCTTCCCGGGCATGCTGCTGGCGATCAACCCGGGCGGCGCGACCACCCAGCTGATCGGCACCCGCACCACCGACCCGGCGTTCGGGCTGCCGGCCGTGTGGATCGAGGAGCGCCAGCGCGAAGCGGCGCAGATGAACGGCTTCACGGTGGTGGACTGCTCCACCGTGGTGGCCACGCACCTGTCGCACCTGATGCAGCTGCACGCGGCCAAGCTGCTCGGCCGTGTCGAGACGCAGCAGCTGGTCGAGCACGTGACCAAGCTCGCGCCGAAGCTGATGGAAGACGTGATCCCGAAGATGGTCGGCATCGCCAGCCTGCAGAAGGTGTTGCAGCTGCTGCTGGAAGAGGGCGTGCACATCCGCGACATGCGCTCGATCGTCGAGAGCCTGGCCGAGCATGCGGCGGTGGCGAGCGAGCCGGGTGAGCTGGCGCGGCGCATCCGCATCAGCCTGGCGCCGGCCATCGTGCAGCAGATCTACGGCCCGGTGAAGGAGCTCGAGGTGATCGCGCTGGAGCCGGAGCTGGAGCGCCTGGTGACGCAGGCGCTGAACTCGCCGCACGGCGCGGTGCTCGACCCGGGCGTCGCCGACACGCTGACGCGCAGCGCCGCTGCCTCGGCCAAGCGCCAGGAAGACCTGGGCCACCCGGCCTGCCTGTTGGTGCCGGACATGATCCGCGCGCCGATGGCCCGGCTGCTGAAGCGCGCCGCGCCGCGGCTGCGGGTGCTGGGGCACAGCGAGATTCCGGAAACGCACTCGATCCGCATCGGGTCGATCATCGGGGCGAACTGATCGCGTGGTTCCGGTGTCCCGGGTGACAACCCGGGATCAACCCTCATTTGTTCGCTTGTCATCTTCCCCACCCGCGCCTTTGCCACAGAAACAGGCCGGCTTTCCCCCCTCTCATCGGCCTCAAGTTTCCGGTCCACCCCGGAACAATGACGGCACGCATCCACCGCGTCCGCCCATGACCTCTGCCTTCCTGTCCACCGCCGTGCCCCCTCGGCACGAAACATCCCAAATGAAGGGATTTACGGTGGCTCATCCCCGGACCGCGGCCGGCTGCGCTCTCACACACTGGATGCCATTGCTTGCCACTGGTTCCTGCTCGATCTCCTGGAGCTCCCGATGAACGTCAAACGCTTCACCGCCCGCACTTCGCGCGACGCCCTGACCCTGGTCCGCCAGGCTTTCGGCGAAGACGCCGTCGTGCTCTCGACCAAGCCCTGCGCCGAAGGCGTCGAGGTGCTGGCCATGGCGCCGGAAAGCGTTCAACAGATCGAGCGCCTGTCGGCCGCCGGTCCGATCCCGCCGTCGCCGCCGGTCGCCAAGCGCGCCGCCGCACCGCGCGCCCAGCCCGCCCGCCCCGCACCGGCCCCGCAACCCGCTCCCGCCCCGGCGATGGAAGTCAGCGACGACGTCGCCCGCCTGTCGATGAGCACGCTGTCGTTCCAGGATTACGTGCGTGAGCGCATGCTCAAGCGCCGCCAGGCCGCGATGCAGCAACAGCACGGCCGCGACAACGAACCCAGCTTCATGCCCGACGATGAGCCGTCGCTGCCGACCGCGCTCGAGCAGCGCCTGGCCGAACGGCAGGCAATGCACCCGGCACCGGCCCAGCACGCGCCGATGCAGGCCGTCGGTGGCCGCAGCGCCACGCTGCGCGAGCCGCCGGTGCTGCGCGAAGAAATCCGCGTGCAGCAACAGCAGGCCGCCGCCGCCCAAGCGCAGGCGCAAGCCCATGCACAGGCCCTGGCCGATGCACGGGCCCAGGCCCACGCCCAGCAGCACACGCCCGCCCCGGTGCCCGCCGCACCGGTCGTCTCGCTCGCCGATGCCCGCTCCAACGTCAACGCCTCGGCGCGCCGCGACCAGCAGGACATGATGAACGAGCTGCGCTCGATGAAGGGCCTGATCGAGGAGCGCTTCGGCGCCCTGGCCTTCATGGAGAAGCTGCAGCGCCAGCCCGCCCAGGCGATGCTGATCCAGAAGCTGCTCGACAGCGGCTTCTCGCCGGCGCTGATCCGCAAGCTGGCCGAGAGCCTGCCGAACGACGTGAGCGACGAGACCTCGTGGGCCGCCAACATCCTCGAGCGCAACCTGATCACCGGCGAGAACGACGCCGCGCTCGAAGACCAGGGCGGCGTCTACGCGCTGATCGGTTCCACCGGCGTCGGCAAGACGACCAGCGCCGCCAAGATTGCCGCCGCCTTCGCCACCAAGCACGGCGCCGCCAACCTCGGCCTGATCACGCTCGACGCCTACCGCGTCGGCGCCCACGAACAACTGCGCGCCTATGGCCGCATCCTCGGCGTGCCGGTGCACACCGCGCACGACCGCGCCTCGCTCGAAGACCTGCTGGAACTGCTGGCGGGCAAGAAGATGGTGCTGATCGACACCGCCGGCATGGCGCAGCGCGACAGCCGCACCCGCGAACTGCTCGACATGCTGGCCCACCGCTCGATCCAGAAGCTGCTGGTCGTCAATGCCGCCGCGCAGGGCGAGACCATCGAGGACGTGATGGTCTCGTACCGCGCCGCCGCCTGCAAGGGCATCGTGCTGTCCAAGCTCGACGAAGCCGTCAAGCTGGCGCCGGYGCTCGACGCGCTGATCCGCCACAAGCTGAAGGTGGTCGGCGTCGCCAACGGCCAGCGCGTCCCCGAAGACTGGCACCGCCTGTCGGCCCACGCGCTGGTGCATCGCGCGCTGCGCGCCAACACCGGCACTGCCTACCGCATGGATGCCGACGACGTGAACCTGATCTTCACGGCGCGCCAGCCGGCGCTGCGCACCCGCGGGTCGCTGCACGCCTGATCGATCGCCCGATCCCACAAGAACAGCCCCCCTCGACTCGTCCTCAGCGCCCCATGCACGACGCCTACGACTCCTCGTTCCCGCAAGACCAGGCCCACGGCCTGCGCCAGCTGTTCGGCCAGACGCGCGTGCGTTTCGTGCCGGTGGTGGCCAACCCGAACATGGCGTTCGGCGGCGTGATGCTGGAGCGCCTGTGCACCGCCTTCGGCGAGCTGGGCGCGCATGTGCTGGTGATCGACGCCTCCGACCGCGCGCCGGCCCCGGCCGAGCTGACGGCCGTCGGCCTGACCGGCTGCGTCGAGGCGCTGTCGCACCAGGTGTCGTACCTGGCCGCGCGCGGCCTGCCGATCCGCTACGTGGACGCGCACGGCAGCACCGCCAACTTCCTGCACGCCGCCGCCGATGCCGCGCCGCACGCCGACGTGGTGCTTGTGCATGCGACCGAGACCGACCTGTGCCGTTTGTTCATGCGCAGCGAGGCGCGCCCGCTGCTGCTGGCCGACGACCGCCCGAGCAGCGTGACCCACGCCTACGCCGCGATGAAGCTGCTGACGCAGCGCGCCGGCCTGATGGTGCACGACCTGCTGCTCGGCGCCGCCCCGCATTCGCCGCGCGCCGAACGCATCGCGCAGCAGATCGCCTCGTGTGCCGATGGCTTCCTGGGCGCCGTGCTGCGCGACTGGATGCACGTCGACCCTGCGTCCGATGTCAACGATCCGCCCACGCCGGCCCTGCGCCGCTGGGCCCGTGATGTGCTGCAGCCTGCCGCCTCTGTCGAAACCGCGTACGCCACCGCATTCCCGGCGTACCGCGATTTCCCGCAGCAGGCCCTGAACTGAATTTCCCCGGAGCTGACCCCATGTATACCGCCAAAGGCCAACTCGACGTCAACACGATGCTCAAGCAGTACAGCTCGCTGGTGCGCCGCCTCGCGCACCAGATGATCGCGAAGCTGCCTGCCAACGTCGAGATCGACGACCTGATCCAGGTCGGCATGATCGGCCTGACCGACGCGCTGAGCCGCTTCGACGCAGCCCAGGGCGTGCAGTTCGAGACCTTCGCGACGCAGCGCATCCGCGGCGCGATGCTCGACGAGCTGCGCGGCAACGACTACCTGTCGCGCGGCACGCGCAAGCAGCAGCGCACCATCGAATCGGCGGTGCACAAGCTCGAGCAGAAGCTCGGCCGCGCGCCCGCCGAGAGCGAGATCGCCCGCGAGATGGGCGTCACGCTGCCGGAGTACCAGGAACTCCTTGGCAAGGTGCGCGGCACCCAGCTGGTTTACCTGGAGGACATGTCGGGCGACGATGGCGACAATGACTACCTCGACCGGCACGTCGCCGACGAAGGGGTCAACCCGCTCGCGCAGCTGCAGGACCAGCGCATGCGCCAGGCCCTGGTCGACGGCATCAAGACGCTGCCGGAGCGCGAGCAGTACGTGATGAGCATGTACTACGAGCACGACATGAACCTGAAGGAAATCGCGGCCGTGCTGAAGGTGACCGAATCGCGCGTCTGCCAGCTGCACAGCCAGTCCATCGCCCGCTTGCGCGTCAAGCTGCGCGAGTGGTGAGCACGGGAATCGAGACCACATGTTTGCAATGTTCCGCAAGGGCCGCGAGCTGCCGCCGGTCGAGCCCGTTGTGAGCGCCTTGAGCGCGGCCGCCGAGCCCGACCTGCGTGCCGCGGTGCAGTCGATCGGCAAGCAGGCGTCCAGCGTCGGCCGCGACGCCGCCGAGGTGCGCGGCCTGCTCGACGACGCGAGCAAGGTGTCGGCGCGCCAGGCGCAGGCCGTGCTCGCGCTGGCCGGCCAGCTCGGTGAAGTCACCCGGGCGCAGCAGGCGATCGGCGACGTGACGGCCGGCAGCCTCGAGGCGGTCGGGCGTGCGCGCGACGCGGTCGAGGCGGTCGGCACCGAGGTCTCGGGCATCGTCGACACGCTGCGCGAGGTGGCCGCGGCCGCCAGCGAGATCACGCAGATCGCGCTGCAGACGCGGCTGGTGGCATTCAATGCCTCGGTCGAGGCCAAGCGCGCCGGCGAGGCCGGCCGCGGCTTCGGCGTGGTGGCCGATGCGGTGAAGGATCTGGCCTCGAAGGTCGAGGGCTCGTCGAAGGCGATCATGAGCACCGTGGGCGTGCTCGACACCCGCATCGAGGCCTTGTCGCGCGAGATCCACGTCAAGCCGGGCGAGGTCCGGCAGGGCGGGTTCCACAAGGCGCTGGCCGATGTCGAGGCCGGTGTCGCGAGCATCACCGCCGCGGCCACGCAAAGCCGCGAGATCTGTAGCGGCGTCAACGTGCAGATGGGCGCGATGCAGTCGGAGATCCAGCAGACCACCGCCGCGCTCGACAGCGCGATGCGCCGCAGCGAGGCCTTCCTGAAGGTCTCGGAGCACCTGATCGAGCTGGTGGCCGAATGCGGCATCGAGACCGAGGACACGCCGTTCATCCAGGCCGCGATGGAAGCAGCCGCGCAGATCGGCAAGCTGCTCGAGGATTCGCTGCGCACCAAGACGATTTCGGCGAGCAACCTGTTCGACGAGAACTACCGGTCGCTGCCGGGCACCAACCCGGCGCAGCACGCGACGCAGTTCATCGAGCTGGCCGACCGGCTGTTCCCGCAGGTGCAGGAGCGGGTGCTGACGCTGAGCCCGAAAGTGGTGTTCTGCATCGCGGTCGACCGCAACGGCTACGTGGCGACGCACAACAAGAAGTACTGCCACCCGCAGCGCGGCGACCTGGCCTGGGACACCGCCAACAGCCGCTACCGCCGCATCTTCAACGACCGCACCGGGCTCGCCTCGGCGCGCAACCAGCGCCCGTTCCTGCTGCAGACCTACCGCCGCGACATGGGCGGTGGCCAGTTCGTGCTGCTGAAGGAAGCCGCCGCACCGATCACGGTGCAGGGCCGGCACTGGGGCGGCATGCGGCTCGCGTTCAACTTCTGAGGTCGGCTGCGACGTGCTCTGGCCGCTGCCCGCGCTGATCGCCTGGGCCGCGGCCTGGGGGCTCTTCTTCGGATTGCAGCGCGCTGCGGCACCGCTCGGTGTCGCGCTGCTGCTGGCCACCGCGCTCGGCGGCGTGCTGGCGCTGCTGCCGATCGTCGCCGGCACGCGCTGGCGGCGCATCTTCGTCGCGCTGGGTTTCCCCCTCTCGTTGCTGGCCTCCGGCCTTGCCGGTGCGCTGCCCGCCTGGGCCTGGCTGCTGCCGATGGGCGCGCTGCTGGCCCTCTATCCCGTCCATGCCTGGCGCGATGCGCCGGTGTTCCCGACGCCGCGCGGTGCGCTGCGCGGCCTGCCGGCGCTGGTGCCGCTGCCGGACGGCGCACGCGTGCTCGACGCCGGCTGCGGGCTGGGGGATGGCCTGCGCGAGTTGCACGCGGCGTATCCGCGCGCGGTGCTCGACGGCATCGAATGGAGCTGGCCGGTGCGGCTGCTGTGCGGCCTGCGCTGCCGGCTGCAGCGCATCCCGGCACGCGTGACGCGCGGCGACATCTGGCAGGCCGACTGGTCGGCGTACGAACTGGTCTACCTGTTCCAGCGGCCGGAGAGCATGCCGCGCGCGGTCGCGAAGGCGCGGCAGCAGCTGCGCGCCGGTGCGTGGATGGCCAGTCTGGAGTTCGAGGCGCAGGAACTGCGCCCGGTGGCCCGGCACGTGTGCCCGGATGGGCGGCCGGTGTGGCTGTATCAGGCGCCGTTCAAGGCGCGCTGAACATCAGGCTTGAATGAATCCGCGGCTGCCGCGTTCGGCCGGGCCGCTCGCCGAGTAGACCGCCGCCGGCCGCTCACGCGGCATCAGCACGTCGATCGCGCGATCGAGCGCGGCGGTGGCGCGCGCCAGCGATTCGCGCTGCGCCGCCACCAGCCCGCCGGCCAGCGCCAGGCGCTCGCGCAACGGGGTCGGCACCGGGCCGCTGCGGGCGGCGCGGGAGAAGTGGTCGACCGCGCGCGCCAGCGAGCGGTGCAGCTCGGTCGCGTGCAGGTCGATCGCCGCGCTGTCGCGCGTGCGCAGCGCCTCGCCCAACGCGGCGAGTTGCGTCTCGACCGCGCCGAGGGTGGCCTCGAGTTCGGGCGAGGTTTCGTACGCGGGATTCACCGGCTGCTGCATGACGATCAATGACCCAGGACTTCGCGGGCGTTGGAAATCAACTTGTCGGCGATGGCTTCCGGATTGACCTTGAACGAACCGTTCTCGATCGCGTCGGAGATGCGCTTGACCTTGTCGGCGTCGAAGTCGGCGCTGGCCGACCCGGTGCCGGTCAGCGACGAAGCCGCGCTCGACAGCGAGACGGTCGTGCTGGCTTCGGGTGACGCGGCGCCGACGGCCTGGGGGGCCTGCTCGGCGGGCTTGGCGGTCGCCCCTTGTTTCTGCGTGGCGCCACCGACCGCCTGGGTCGGCGCGGCTGCTTCTGCTTGATGGCCGATCTTGATGCTCATGAAGGACTCCTTGGGTCGGGACAGAGGCCCCGGCCTTTCAACATGCACGGTGTATCGGCCCGCCCGGTGGCGACTTGAGGGGTTTCACCCGAATTGTTGTGCCTGGGACAGTTTTTCACAATGCGAGTTCCAACTGGTGTTCTGCCACCGCGACGCCGGTCACGAGACGGCCGCTTTCGGTGCGCACGCGCGCCGGCTGGCCCTCGATCCCGGCGGTCATCGCCTCGCCCGAGCCGGCCACCGCGTAGCCGTCGCCGACGGCCCGGATGCGCACGGTGTCGCCCGGGGCAAACCATTGCCTGGCCTTCAAGGTGGCCTGGCGCACGCCCTGGCCGGCCGCGACCGACCGGGCCAGCGTGCGCCCGACGAGGGCCGCAGTGTCCGTCAGCGCCGGGCTGGCGTCCGCGGCGAGGTCGACCTCGGCCTCGCGGACATCGGCGGCCGCCAGCACCTGGCCGGCCGGCATCGCCTGCGCCATGACCAGCGCCCGGCCCCAGACCTTCACGGTCACCGGCAGATACACATTCCACGGCGTCGCACCCTGGGTGCAGCGCAGCCCGACCCGGGTCTTGCCCCACAGCCGGGTGTTGGGTGTCAGATAAGCCTGGACCTRCTGGCAGGGTGCGAGGCGCAGCCGGGCGTCCAGCGGACCGGCGACGATCTCGACGCGGCCGGGCAGGGCGCTGTTGCCCACGCTGTTGCCAAGTTGAGCCTGCACGAACGAGAGCGCCTGCTGCTCGAGCGGGGACGCGGCCGCCGTCGGCTCCGCTGCGGAAGCAGCAAGGGCCGTCGCGGCAACGACGAAGGCAACAAGGGCAGGGGCTTGGTTCACGCCTCGACTGTAGGAGGGGTGCGTGCCGGTCAAGGCACCGAAATGGCGGACAAACCGGCCGCTATTCCCGCTTATGTTTCAGGAGGCGCTGCCCACAATCCTTTCACATCGCCCATGGCCTCGGCACCGACCGACGCCGCGGACCGAAAGGACACGCCGCCATGCTGAACAACCTGACCAATTCGCTCGACTTCCAGGGCCAGGCGCTTGCGCTGCGCTCGGAGCGCCAGCGTCTGATCGCCGGCAACATCGCGAACGCCGACACGCCGGGCTACGTGGCCCGCGACATGGACTTCGCCCAGGCGCTGCGCGAGGCCACCGGCAGCCAGCAGGGCGCGGCGGTGCCGAAGACCACGCAGGCCGGCCACATCGGCATCGAGAGCGGCCTGACCGGCGCGCGCGCCGAATCGAACCTGCTGTACGCGACCGCCAGCCAGACCAACCTCGACCGCAACACGGTCGACATGGACCGCGAGCGCGCCAACTTCGCCGACAACTCGGTGCACTACGAAGCGACGCTTCGCTTCATCAATTCGAACGTGCGCACGATGCTCGAAGCGATCAAGGGGCAATGATGAGCATGTTCCAGATCTTCAACGTCTCCGGCAGCGCGGTCAGCGCGCAGTCGCAGCGCCTGAACGTGGTCGCGTCGAACCTCGCGAACGTCGACACCGTCGCCGGGCCCGATGGCCAGGCCTACAAGGCACGGCAGGTCACGTTCCAGACCGAAATGATGGGCCAGCTCGGCCAGGCCGGCGCCGCCGCATCGGCCGGCGTCAAGGTGAGCACGATCTCCGAGGACCAGACCCCCGGCCGCAAGGTGCACGACCCGAAGCACCCGCAGGCCGATGCCGAGGGCTACGTCACCTACAGCAACGTGAACGCGGTCGAGGAGATGGTCAACATGATCTCGGCCTCGCGCTCGTACCAGAACAACGTCGAGGTGATGAACACCGCCAAGACCCTGCTGATGAAGACGCTGCAGATGGGGCAGTGAGCCCCTCGCTCCTCGCACTCACTGAACCAGAAAGCACCCCATGGCCGTCGACACCGTCACCAACAACTACGCCGCGCTGAACACCAAGTCGTCCAGCGACACGAGCGCCACCACCGCGGCCGAGAGCTCGGAGCGCTTCCTGAAGCTGCTGGTCGCGCAGATGCAGAACCAGGACCCGCTGAACCCGATGGACAACGCGCAGGTCACCAGCCAGATCGCGCAGATCAACACCGTGAGCGGCATCGAGAAGCTCAACGGCACGGTGGGCGGCCTGTCGACCCAGTTCCTGCAGATGCAGGCGGTGCAGGGCGCCTCGCTGGTCGGCCGCGAGGTGATCGTGCCGGGCAACAAGATGGACATCGCCGACAAGGTCGGCACGGGCGGCTTCCAGATCGACGCCGCCGCCGACAACGTGAAGGTCGAGATCCAGAACGCCGCCGGCCAGACGCTGCAGACGCTGAACCTCGGTGCGCAGAGCAGCGGGATGAACACCTTCGACTGGGACGCCGGCGCCTACGACAACACCAGCGGCATCACCTTCAAGGTCACGGCCATGAGCGGGGCCACCACCCTCAAGAGCACCGCACTGATGCGTGACAAGGTCAACGCCATCAGCACGGCCAACAACACCCTGGTGCTGGACCTCGAGAAGGCCGGCGGCGTCACCTACGACCAGGTCAAGGCATTCAACTAAGGACACCACCATGGGCTTCCAGCAAGGTCTCTCCGGTCTGAACGCTTCGAGCAAGAACCTCGAAGTCATCGGCAACAACGTCGCCAACGCCAACACCTTCGGCGCCAAGGCCTCGCGCGCCGAGTTCGGCGACATGTACGCCGCCGCGATGAACGGCTCGGGTGCGAACAACATCGGCATCGGCGTGAACCTGGCGGCGGTGACGCAGCAGTTCACGCAGGGCAGCATCACCACCACCGAGAGCTCGCTCGACGTCGCGATCAACGGCTCGGGTTTCTTCCAGCTGAACGACAACGGCACCACGGTGTACTCGCGCAACGGCCAGTTCCAGGTCAACAAGGACGGCTACATCGTCAGCAACGGCGGGCTCAAGCTGATGGGCTACAAGGCCGACGGCACCGGCACCATCCAGCCCGGCCAGGCCGTGCCGCTGCAACTGCCGACCGCCGGCATCGACCCCGCCGCGACGAAGAACATCACGCTCGAGATGAACCTCGATTCGCGTGCCGCCACCACGCTGCCGGCGACCACGCCGCAGATCAACCTGTCGGACGCGAAGACCTACAACAACGCCACCTCGCYGACCGTCTACGACGCGAAGGGCCAGGACGTTGCGCTGACCTATTACTTCCAGAAGGCCGGCACCGACCAGTGGAACGTCTACGTGACGGCCAACGGCACCTCGCTGGCGGTCGACGGCGCCGGCGACCCGGCCCCGGTGACGACGATGCAGTTCCCGACCAACGGCGGCAACCCGACCGCGCCGGCCGGGGCCATCACGCTGGACATCCCGGCGACGACCAATGCCGCCGGTGCCGAGACGCTGGCCATCACCGGCGTGCAGCTCGACCTGACGAGCGCCACGCAGTACGGCGCCGGCTTCGGCGTGACCGACCTGAAGCAGGACGGCTACGCGCCGGGCCAGCTGTCGGGCCTGTCGATCGAGGACAACGGCATCGTGATGGCGACGTATTCGAACGGCCAGTCCAAGCCGGCCGGCCAGATGGAGCTCGCGAACTTCCGCAACACGCAGGGCCTGAAGCCGCTCGGCGGCAACAACTGGTCGCGCAGCTACGAGTCGGGCGATCCCATCCTGGGCGTTCCGTCGGAAGGCAACATGGGCGTGCTGCAGTCGGGTGCGCTCGAGGAATCGAACGTCGACCTGACCGCCGAGCTCGTCAACATGATGACCGCGCAACGCACCTACCAGGCCAACGCGCAGACCATCAAGACGCAGGACCAGGTGTTGCAGACGCTGGTCAACCTGCGCTGATCGACACACCTGAGGAGCCGTCATGGACCGGATGATCTATCTGTCGATGTCTGGGGCGAAGGCCATGATGCAGCGGCAGGACACGCTGTCGCACAACCTCGCGAACGCGTCGACGCCGGGCTTCAAGTCCGAGCTGGCCGCGTTCCGCGCGGTGCCGGTGCTCGGCAGCGGCGCCAGCACCCGCGTCTATGCGCTCGAGACCACGCCCGGCTACGACGCGACGCCCGGCCCGGTCACCGCGACCGGCCGCAACCTCGATGTCGCGGTGAAGGGCAACAGCTGGCTGTCGGTGCAGGCGCTCGACGGCACCGAGGGCTACACCCGCGGCGGCTCGCTCGACATCACCGCCGACGGCACGCTGACCACGCGCAGCGGCCTGCCGATCCTCGGCGACGGCGGCCCGATCCAGGTGCCGGCCAACAGCGAGATCTCGATCGGCGCCGACGGCACCGTCAGCGCCAAGGGCACCAACGGCAAGATCACCCCGGTCGGCAAGCTGAAGCTGGTGACCGCGACCGACGAGACGCCGCTCGAACGCGGCACCGACGGCCTGTTCCGCGCCACCGCCGGCGACCTGCAGGCCGACCCGAATGCCCGCGTGCAGGACGGCGCGCTCGAAGGCTCGAACGTCAGCCCGATCGAGACCATGGTGTCGATGATCGCCGCGGCGCGCCAGTTCGAGTCGCAGATGAAGATGCTGCAGACCGCGGAGGGCGACGAGAAGGCCGCCGCGCAGCTGCTGTCGCTGAATTGATCCGCAACGGAACCTGAAGGAACACCACCATGTTGAATTCTTTGTGGACTGCCAAGTCCGGCATGGAGGCCCAGCAGGCCCAGCTGGACGCCATCTCGCACAACCTCGCCAACTCGGCCACCAACGGCTACAAGAAGTCGCACGTGGTGTTCGAGGACCTGATGTACCAGAACCTGCGCCAGGCCGGCTCCAACAGCAGCGAGCAGACCACGCTGCCCACCGGCTACCAGGTGGGCCTGGGCACGCGCGCGGTCGCGACCTCGCGCAGCTTCAGCCAGGGCAACCTGCAGCAGAGCGGCAACACGCTGGACGTGGCGGTGCGCGGCAGCGGCTTCTTCGAGATCCAGATGCCCGACGGCACCAACGCCTACTCGCGCGACGGCTCGTTCCAGGTCGACGCGACCGGCAAGCTGGTGACGAACAACGGCTACACCGTGCAGCCCGGCATCACGATCCCGGCCAACGCGCAGAGCGTGAGCATCGGCAACGACGGCACCGTCACCGTCACGGTGCCCGGCCAGACCGCGCCGCAGACGGTGGGCCAGCTGCAGCTGACGAACTTCATCAACCCGGCCGGCCTCGAGCCGAAGGGCCAGAACCTGTTCACCGAGACCGCGGCCTCGGGCACGCCGAACGTCGGCACGCCGGGGCTGAACGGGCTGGGCCTGATCCAGCAGGGTTTCGTCGAGACCTCGAACGTCAACCCGGTCGAGGAGCTGGTCGCGATGATCCAGACCCAGCGCGCCTACGAGCTGAACTCGAAGGCGATCACCACCTCCGACCAGATGCTCCAGAAACTGAGCCAACTCTGAACAACGTCATGAAGCGATTTGCCCTCCTGGCCGCGCCGGCCCTGCTCGCCGGCTGCAGCACGCTCTATCCGCTGCCCAAGGTCGACGTGGCCGAGCCGACGCGCGCGCGGCCCGAGGCGATCGCGGCACCGGCGGTGAACAACGGCTCGATCTTCCAGTCCGGCCAGTACCGGCCGCTGTTCGAGGACTACCGCGCCCGGCTCGTCGGCGACACGCTGACGGTGCAGATCGTGGAAAAGGTCTCGGCCAGCCAGAAGAGCACCAGCACCATCGACAAGAGCGGCTCGGTCGCCGCCGGCGTCAGCGCGGTGCCGCTGGTCAACCCGAATGCGCTGCTGCGCTCCAACGCGGCCGGCAATTCGGCGAACACCTTCGCCGGCAAGGGCAGCACCGAGAACACCAACGATTTCTCCGGCACGATCACCGCGACCGTGACGGAAGTCCTGTCCAACGGCCACCTGGTGGTGGCCGGCGAGAAGCAGATCGGCGTGAACCAGAACGTCGACGTGCTGCGTTTCTCGGGCCAGGTCGACCCGCGGGCGATCCAGCCGGGCAACAGCGTCGCGTCGGCGCAGATCGCCAACGTGCGCATCGAGCACCGCGGCCGCGGCGCGCAGGCCGATGCGAATGGAATAGGCTGGCTCGGGCGGTTCTTTTTGAACGTTCTGCCCATTTAAGTTTCCGCAGAATCGGTTCCATCCTCTGGGGATGAACCGACCATGCAAGCCTTCACTGCCACCGAAAAAATCCTGCGACTGCTGATCAGCCTGACGGTCGTCGCAGCCAGCGCCGCGCTGTGGTGGCCGCTGTCCTCGCAGGCAGCCCGCATCAAGGAAGTCGCCGCCGTCCAGGGCGTGCGCACCAACCAGCTGGTCGGCTACGGGCTGGTCGTCGGCCTCGACGGCACCGGCGACCAGACCACCTCCACCCCCTTCACGCAGCAGAGCCTGAACGCGCTGCTGCAGCAGATGGGCGTCACCGTGCCGCCGGGCACCACGATGCAGGTCAAGAACGTCGCCGCGGTGATGGTGACGGCGCAGCTGCCGCCGTTCGCGCAGCCGGGCCAGACGATCGACATCAACGTCTCGTCGATGGGCAACGCCAAGTCGCTGCGCGGCGGCACGCTGATCGCCACGCCGCTGAAGGGCGCCGACGGCCAGATCTACGCGCTCGCGCAGGGCAACCTGATCGTCGGCGGAGCCGGCGCCTCGGCCGCCGGCTCGAAGGTGCAGATCAACCACCTGAGCGCCGGCCGCGTGCCCGAAGGCGCCACCGTCGAACGCGCGGTCGCCACGCCGCTGAACCAGGGCGAGTTCCTGCAGCTGGACCTGAACGCCAGCGACTTCAGCACCGCGCGCGAAGTGGCGCGCACCATCAACGCGAAGATGGGTGCCGACACCGCCCACGCGATCGACGGCCGCGTCGTGCGCGTGCGCATGCCGGCCTCGCCCGATGCGCGCGTCGGCTTCCTGGCCGACATCGAGAACCTGCCGCTGGAGCTGGCCGCACCGGCCGCCAAGGTGGTGATCAATGCGCGCACCGGCTCGGTCGTGATGAACCAGACCGTCACGCTCAGCGCCTGCGCGGTCGCGCACGGCAACCTGTCGGTGACGATCAGCACGACGCCGGTGATCAGCCAGCCGTCCCCGCTGTCCAGCGGCGGCACCACCGTCGCGAAGGAAAAGGCCGACATCACGATCAAGCAGGAGGCCGGCGCGCTGATCCAGCTGCCGGCGAGCGCGAAGCTGGCCGACGTGGTGAAGGCGCTCTCCGCGCTCGGCGCGACGCCGATGGACCTGCTGGCGATCCTGCAGGCGATGAAGAGCGCCGGTGCCCTCAACGCAGAACTCGAGGTGATCTGATGGCGATCAACCTGCCCCCCTCCGGCCTGCCGAGCCAGCGCCTGGCAAGCGACACCCAGGGCGTCGACGGGCTGCGCTATGCGGCATCGAAGGACCCGAAGGCCGCGATCAAGGAGACCGCGAAGCAGTTCGAAGGCATCTTCATGCAGCAGCTGATGAAGAGCATGCGGCAGGCGACGCTGAGCTCGGGGATGCTCGAGAACTCCGGCACGCAGATGGGCACCGAGCTGCTGGACACGCAGTTCGCGCAATCGCTGAGCGGCCGCCCGGGCGGGCTGTCGGAGATGATCGCCAGGCACCTGGAGCGCCAGCTCGGCGAGCCGCTGGCCAACATGGCGAAGGACAGCGCCTCGGCGCAGACCGTGGCGGCCACCGGCCAGAGCGGCACCGCGCCGCTGCCGACCTCGCTGCAGGGGAAGGAGCGCCAGATGGGCTTCCTGAAGCTGCACGACGGCGCCGCCAAGGCGGCCGAGGCCGAGACCGGCATCCCGGCGACCTTCATGGTCGCGCAGGCGGCGCACGAATCCGGCTGGGGCCGGCACGAGATCAGGAATTCCGACGGCAGCAGCTCGTTCAACCTGTTCGGCATCAAGGCCGGCAAGGACTGGACCGGCCCGACGACGACCGTCACGACCACCGAGGTCGTCAACGGCCAGTCGCGCAAGGTGCAGGCCAAGTTCCGCGCCTACGGCAGCTACGAGGAATCGTTCAAGGACTACGCGAAGCTGATGAAGGACAACCCGCGCTACGCGAAGGTGGTCTCGGCGGGCAGTTCGGCCCAGGGCTTCGCGAACGGGCTGCAGCGCGCGGGGTACGCAACCGACCCCGAGTACGCGAAGAAGCTGACCAACATGATCAACACGACGCTGCGCCTGCAGCGTGCCACCGCGTAAGCGAAGGACACGACGCATGAGTTCTTCGGCACTATTGGGCATCGGCACGCGGGCGATGTTCGCCAACTACGCGGCGCTGCAGGCCACCGGCAACAACATCGCGAACGCCAACACCGAGGGCTACTCGCGCCAGCAGGTGGTGCTGGAGACCGCGAAGGGCCAGTTCACCGGGGCCGGCTTCTTCGGCAAGGGCGTCAACGTGAGCTCGGTCACGCGCTCGTACAACAGCTTCCTGACGACGCAGGCCTCGGCCACCAAGGCCACCGCCGCCGGCGACGCCGCGCGCGCCGAGCAGCTCAAGCAGGTCGAGGCGGTGTTCGGCACCGGCAAATCGGGCGTCGGCTACTCGGCCGGCGAGCTGCTGAACGCGTTCGTCGATGTCGCCAACCAGCCGGCCGATTCATCGGCGCGCCAGGTGGTGATCGCCCGCGCGAAGGAGCTGGCCGACAAGTTCGCCGCGGCCGGCGAGCAGCTGCAGAGCCTGCAGACCGGCATCTCGCAGGACATCAAGAGCTCGGTCGACACCGTCAACAGCCTGGCCCAGCAGGTGGGCAAGCTGAACGAGCAGATCCAGGCGCTGAACGGCACCGGCCAGCCGCCGAACGACCTGCTGGACAAGCGCGACAACCTGATCAGCCAGATCAGCGGTTTCGTCGGCGTGACGACGATCAAGGCCGACAACGGCAGCATCGGCGTGTTCGTCGGCGGCGGCCAGGCGCTGGTGCTGGGCGCCAACGCGAACAAGCTGACGACGGTGGCCGACCCGTATGACCCGTCGAAGGTGCAGCTCGGCATCAGCGTGGGCAGCGGCTTGTCGTCGATGATCCCGCAGGATGCGCTGTCCGACGGTTCGATCTCCGGCATGCTGCGCTTCCAGAACGACGACCTGGTCGACGCGCGCAACCTGCTCGGCCAGATGGCCGCGGCGATCAGCGGCGCGGTCAACCAGCAGCAATCGCTCGGCCTCGACATGGGCAAGCCGGCCGGCCCCGGATCGCCGCTGTACGCGGTGGGCGCGCCGCGCTCGCTGCCGGCCGCGAGCAATGCGGGCGACGCGGCCTTCGGCGTCACGCTGACCGACACCACGCAGGTGCAGGCGAGCGACTACGAGCTGCAGTTCGACGGCACCAACTACTCGCTGACGCGGCTGTCGGACAACACGGCCGCGGTCGGCAGCCCGTTCAGTGCGGCGCAGATGGCCACCGGCGTCACGGTCGACGGCATGACGATCCAGATGACGGCCGGCACCTCGGTGGCCGGCGATCGCACGCTGCTGCAGCCGGTGGGCAACGCGGCCAAGGACATGCGCGCGGTGCTGAGCGACCCGAACGGCATCGCCGCGGCCTCGCCGGTGACCGCGACCTTCACGGCGACCAACAAGGGCACGGCGACGCTCGGCTCGCTGGCCGCGGTGAGCACCTCGCTGGACCGCACGCTGACGGCGAACGTCAGCTTCACGTCCGACACCGGCGACTACAGCTGGGAGCTGCTCGACTCGACCGGCGCGCAGGTCTCCACCGGCACCGGCACCTGGACGGCCGGCTCGCCGATCGCACTGAACGGCTTCGAGCTGAAGCTCAACGGCGTGCCGAAGAGCGGCGACACGCTGTCGGTTGCGCCGACCACGTCGACCGAGGCGAACAACGGCAATGCGCTGGCCTTCGTCGGCATCGGCACGAAGAACATCGTCGGCGGCAGCACGGCGGCCAATGGCTCGGTCACGCCGGGCAAGACCATCACCGATGCGTACGCGAGCGCGCTGTCCGACATCGGCGTGCGCGTGCAGAGTGCGCAGACGGCGGCCAGCATCTCCGACTCCGCTGCGTCGCAGGCCGAATCGGCGCGCGCCAACAAGTCGGGCGTCAACCTCGACGAAGAGGCCGCCAAGCTGATCCAGTACCAGCAGAGCTACCAGGCCGCAGCCAAGATGCTGCAGGTCGCCCAGCAAGTGTTCGACACCCTGCTGCAGACCGCGGCAGGCTGACCAGGAAATCCGGCACCATGCGCATCAGCACCTCCAATTCCTACGACGCCTCGCTCCAGCAGCTGATGAAGCGCCAGGACGACCTGAGCTCGGCGCAGGAGCAGCTCACCACCGGCAAGCGCGTCAACCGCGCGAGCGACGACCCGGCCGCGGCCGCGCGCGCCGAGCGGGCGCTGGCGGCTGGCGGC
>NZ_JBFUGW010000105.1:0-21056 GCF_056402735.1 Rhizobacter sp. P3_C12 | reverse complement strand
CGTCTGGTCGGGCAAGCCGGCCGCGGTGGTGAGCTGCTCGCCCGGCGCGATCGGCGGCTTCGGCAGCAACCACCACCTGCGGCAGTGCCTGGTGTTCCTCGACATGCCGGTGCTGCAGCAGCCCGAGGCCTACATCGGCAACGTCTCGAAGCTGCTCGGGCCGAACGGCGAGATCAGCGACGACAAATCGCGCGAGTTCTGCACCCTGCTGCTGCAGAAGTTCGAGGCCTGGATCCAGCGCCAGCGGCGCTGAACGGCCCGGTGGGCCTCAGCGCCCGCCGCGCACCGGGATGGCGGCGCCGTGGATGGCGCGCGCCTCGTCGCTGCACAGGAAGGCGATGACACGCGCGATGTCCTGCGGCGCGGTCCAGGTGCTGAAGTCGGCCTGCGGCATCGCGCTGCGGTTGGCCGGCGTGTCGATGGTGCCGGGCAGCACCGAGTTGGCGCGCACGCCGCTGCCGCGCAGCTCGTCGGCCAGCGTGGCCATCAGCGAGAGCACCGCGGCCTTCGACGCCGCATAGAGCCCCGAGCCTGCGGCCGCGGCCAGCCCCGACATCGCGGCCACGTTGACGATGGCGCCGGCGCCCTGCGTGCGCATCGCCGGCACCACGGCGCGCAGCAGCGCATGCATGGCGCGCAGGTTCATGCCGATCATCTGCTCGAGGACGGCGCCATCCTGCTCCCACAGCGGTGCCCCGCCGGCATAGCCGCCGATGGCATTGACCAGCGCATCGATGCGCCCGTGGCGCTGCAGGCATGCGGCGACCGCCTGCCGCACCGCGGCCTCGTCACCGGCATCCAGCTCGATCCCCTGCACCGCCACCGCGCCAGGCCGCAACTGCGCGAGCAACTCGTCGAACGAGCGGCGCTGGCGGTAGCTGACGATCACGCTCGCGCCCGCATCGACGAAGGCTTGTGTGACGGCGCTGCCGAGCGCGCCGGTGCCACCGGCTACGAGGACGATCGCGGGACGGTTCATCGTGGGCTCCATGAAATGAGACCGGATTCTCGCCTCAAGGCCGGTCACCCCGGGCAGTTGCGGCTCGACAGCCGCGCGCGGAAGTCTTAGGCTGCGGCGATGGGAGTCAAGATCGCCGCCACCAGCGCGGCCCTGTGCATTGCGGTGTCGGCTGTTCAGGCGGCAGACCCGGGCTTGACCGATCTCTCGATCGAAGAGCTGGCCAACCTGCAGATCACCTCGGTGTCGCGCCGCGCCGAACGGCTGAGCGACGCCGCCGCCGCGGTCTACGTCATCACCCCCGAGGCGATCCGGCGATCCGGAGCCACCTCGCTGCCGCAGGCACTGCGGCTGGCGCCCAACCTGCAGGTGGCGCAGGTCAACGCCAACCAGTACGCGATCACCGCGCGCGGCTTCAACAACGCCATCGGCAACAAGCTGCTGGTGCTGATCGACGGGCGCACCGTCTACACGCCCTTCTTTTCCGGCGTGTTCTGGGACCAGCAGGACCTGCTGCTGGAAGACGTGGAGCGCATCGAGGTGATCAGCGGCCCGGGCGCAACGCTGTGGGGCTCGAACGCGGTGAACGGGGTGATCAACGTCATCACGCGCGCCGCCGCCGAGACGCAGGGCGTGCTGGCCGTGGCCGATGCCGGCACCAACGAGGGCCGGCTGGCCGCCCGCTACGGCGGCACGCTCGGCGAGCTCGGGCACTTCCGCCTGTATGGCAAGCGCTCGCACCTGAGTCCCACTCGCAACGCGGCCGGGACCGAAGCGACCGACCGCTGGGACATGCAGCAGGCCGGATTCCGCGCCGACGGGTCCGCCGGCAGCGACGACTGGACGCTGCAGGGCGACATCTACCGTGGCATCTCCGATGCGCAGTTCTTCCTCGGGCTGATCAACCTCGGCCGGCTCGAAGCCTCCGGGGCCAACCTGCTGGGCCGCTGGACGCACCGCTTCGACGGCGACTCGAGCCTGCGGCTGCAGGCCTACTACGACCGCAGCAAGCGCGACGACCCGCTGGCGTACCGGCCGCAGGAGCGCATTGCCGACTTCGAGGCCCAGCATGCGCTGCGCCTGGGCGCGCACCAGCTCGTGTGGGGTGGCGGCTACCGGCGCGCCAGCGACGACGTGCAGCCCGGCCTCTTCTTCGGCTTCGTGCCGGCGAGCCGCACGCTCCACTGGAGCAACCTGTTCCTGCAGGACGGCATCCGCCTCGGCGACAACGTCGACCTGACGCTCGGTGCCAAGCTGGAGCACAACGACTACACCGGCACCGAAAAACTGCCCAGCGCACGCCTGGCCTGGAAGCCGGCGCCGCAACAGCTGCTCTGGGGCGCTGTCTCCCGCGCGGTGCGTGCACCGGCCCGCCTCGACCGCGACATCCGGTTGCCGCCGCCGCCACGCCCGGTCTACATCATCGCTGGCGGCTCGGACTTCGTCTCCGAGGTGGCCACCGTCTTCGAACTCGGCTGGCGCGAACAGCTGGGCGCGCAGCTCAGCTACTCGGTCGCCGCCTTCCACACCCGCTGGAGCCGCCTGCGCAGCGGCCAGCCGCCGCCGAACGCGCAGGTGCAGAACATGATCGACGGCAGCACCCAGGGCATCGAAACCTGGGCCGACTGGCGGCCGGTGCCGCGCTGGCGGCTGAGCGCCGGCTTCACGCTGCTGCTCGAAGACCTGCAGGTGATGCCCGGCAGCACCGACCCGGTCGGCCCGCGCGCGCTCGGCAACGATCCGCACCACCAGTGGTCGCTGCGCAGCAGCTTCGACCTGACGCCGACGCAGGAGCTCGACATCGATGTGCGCCGCGTCGCGGCGTTGCCCGACCCGCAGGTCCCGGCCTACACCGCATGGGACCTGCGCTACGGCTGGCGGCCGCGCGCCGACCTGCTGCTGGCACTCGTCGGGCGCAACCTGTTCCAGCCCGCGCATGCGGAGTTCGGCGACCCGGGTCCCCGCAGCGAGATCGCGCGCAGCGCGCTGCTGCAGGTGACCTGGACGTATTGACGTGGACACGGTGAAGGCAGCCGACCCGCCGCGCCGCTTCGGGCGGCGGCGGATGCTCGGCCTTGCCCTGCTGTTCGCCATGCCCTGCGCCGCCCAGTCGCCCGGCAGTGCCGCCGAGTACCAGATCAAGGCCGCCTACCTCTACAAGTTCCTCGCCTACATCGAGTGGCCGCCGCAGGCCTTCGAGCGCGAGCACGCGCCGATCGCCATCGGCGTGCTCGGCTCGGAGCTGCTGGCCGGCGAGCTCGCACAGGCCGTCTCCGGGCGCGAGGTGAACGGCCACGACATCGTGGTGCGCCGGCTGCGCGCCGGCGACACGGCGGCCGGCCTGCACGTGCTGTTCATCGGCCGCGGCGACAGCGGGCGGGTCGCGCAGATCACCGCGGCCGTCAAGGGCCAGCCGCTGCTGATCGTCAGCGAGTCCGACGACGCCTTCGCGCTCGGCAGCGCGATCAACTTCCTGGTCGTCGACGACAAGGTGCGCTTCGACGTGGCGCTGCGCCCCGTCGAGCAGGCCGGCCTCAAGGTCAGCTCGCGCCTGCTGGCGGTGGCCCGCAAGGTGAATTCGCCATGACGATGCGCGGCACCCGCTCGCTGCGCGCCAAGCTGATCGGCATCGTGCTGCTGACGACGCTGCCGGCGGTCGCGGTCGCGATCGCCGCGCTGGTGGCCTACGACCTGCGGGCCTATCACCAGGCCTGGGTCAGCGACATCGGCACGCAGGCCGAGCTGATGGGCCGCACCACCGCGCCGGCCCTCGCCTTCGACGATGCGAAGGCGGCGAGCGAGAACCTCGGGCTGCTGCGCTTCCGGCCGCAGGTGCATGCGGCGGCGCTGTACAGCTCGCGCGGCCAGCTGTTCGCGTCGTATGCGGCGGCGCCGCAGCAGGCCCGCTTTCCGCCTCAACCCGAAGCCGACGTGGAGCGCGTCGACGGGCGCGACCTGGTCGTCTTCCGCCGCGTCGTCAGCGGCGGCGAGTTCCTGGGTACCGTCTACCTGCGTGCCGACTACGAGCTGTACGACCGCTTCCGCGACTACGCCGGCATCGCCGCGGCCGTGGCGGCGCTCGCGATGCTGCTGGCCTGGCTGATCTCGCGCTGGCTGCAGTCGATCGTCACGCGCCCGATCCTCGCGATCGGCCAGGTGGCGCGCGAGGTGGTCGACCAGCGCGACTACTCGCGACGCGCCGAACGCATCAGCGACGACGAGGTCGGCATCCTGGTCGATTCGTTCAACCGCATGATGGCCGAGGTGGAGCGGCATGCGCTCGACAACCGCCAGGCGCTGCTGAAGATCGAGCAGGAGATCGCCGACCGGCGCCAGGCGCAACAGGAAGTGATGCGCTTCAACGAGCAGCTGGAAAGCCGGGTCGGCGAACGCACCGCGCAGCTCGAGGCGTCGAACCGCGAGCTGGCGCTCGCCACCGAGGCGGCGGAGAAGGCCAACCGCGCGAAGTCGGAGTTCCTCTCCAGCATGAGCCACGAACTGCGCACGCCGCTCAACGCGATCCTCGGCTTCGGCCAGCTGCTGGAATCCAACGCCCATGCGCTGCCCGACACCAAGCGCGTCGAGTTCACGCAGCAGATCCTGAAGGCCGGGCGGCACCTGCTGAACCTGATCAACGAGATCCTCGACCTGGCACGCATCGAATCGGCCAACCTGATGCTGTCGCTGGAGCCGGTGGGCCTGGCCGACATGCTGCGCGAATGCGAGACCATGATCAGCCCGGCGGCCGACCAGCGCGGCATCCGGCTGTTCTTCCCCGACGACAGCGGCCTGAGCGTGATCGCCGACCGCACGCGGCTCAAGCAGGTGCTGCTCAACCTGCTGTCGAACGCCGTCAAGTACAACCGCGAGCGCGGCACGGTGGTCGTGGAATGCACGGCGCTGGCCGACGAGCGGGTGCGCGTCTCGGTGCAGGACACCGGCAGCGGCCTGCGGCCGGAGCAGCTCGCGCTGCTGTTCCAGCCCTTCAACCGCCTGGGCCAGGAAGCCGGCAACGTCGAGGGCACCGGCATCGGCCTGGTGGTGACGAAGCGGCTGGTCGAGCTGATGGGCGGGCGCATCGAGGCGAGCAGCACCGCCGGCATCGGCAGCGTGTTCGCGATCGAGCTGCGCGCGGCGCACGGGATGCCGCCCAGCGCACCGTCCACCGGCCACGGCGAGCTGCGCAGCGGCCTTGCGCCGGGCGACCAGGACGACACGCCGCTGCTGCTGTACGTGGAGGACAACCCGGCCAACCTGCAGCTGGTCAGCGAGATCGTCGCGCTGCGCGGCGACATCCGGCAGATGTCGGCACCGGATGCACAGCTGGGCATCGAGCTGGCCCGCGCGCACCGGCCGCAGATCATCCTGATGGACATCAACCTGCCGGGCCTGAACGGCAAGGACGCGCTGGGCGTGCTGCAGGCCGACCCGGTCACCGCCCACATCCCGGTGATCGCGCTGACCGCCAACGCGATGGCCGGCGACGTGGCGCGCGGCATCGCCGCCGGCTTCTTCCGCTACGTGACCAAGCCGATCGCGATCGACAAGCTGAACAAGGCGATCGACGACGCGCTCGCGCGGGCACTGGCCGGCGACCGCTGACCCGCGGCGTTCACTGGCAACCCGGCACTGGCAACCCGGCACTTGCAACCGATTGTTCGGCGGAATGGATGCCCATCGCCCGGCCGCCCGTGAAAGCGCTTTCTCATCTTGTTGCAAAGCACCGCCCCGGCGCGCCTCGCCCGCTTCGAGAATGCCCGGGCACTGCCGGCGCGGCCGGTGGAAAGACACCTTCGAGGGAGTGAGCATGTCGGGCATGAGAAGAGGATTCCTGGGATGGCTGGTGGCGGCGTTCGCCGCGCTGGCCTGCTTCGCGGCACCGGCCGGCGCGGCCGACTTCACGCAGGGCGTGACCAGTTCGGGCAGCACCGCGACGATCTGGTTCAAGTCGAGCGTCGCGACCACCTGGGTCGACATCCACTACCAGGTCAACGGCGGCGCGCAGCAGAACCTGCGCATGGGCTACAACAGCGCGGCCGCGCGCTACGAGCAGGTCGTGACCGGCGTCGCCTCGGGCAACACGCTGGGCTATTTCTTCACCTACAACAACGGCGCGCCGGCCTATGACTCGGCACGCTTCACCGCCACGGTGGGGGGCGGCACCACGACACCGCCGCCCACGGCCAGCGGCGCGATCTGCTTCTACGAGCATGCCGACTACCAGGGTGCCTCGTTCTGCGCCGATGCCGACAGCAGCTGGATCGGCGGCACCTGGAACGACCGCGCCTCGTCGGTCAAGGTCAAGAGCGGCTACCAGGTCGACCTGTTCGACGACATCAACTACGGCGGCCGCAAGCTGACGCTCAGCGCCGACACGCCCAACCTGCCGAACGTGAACTTCAACGACATCGTGTCGTCGTTCCGCGTGCGCCAGGGCAACGGCGGCGTCGACCTGCCGGTGGGCAACGGCGTGATGACGATCAAGCTGGTGAACGGCACCAACGGCGCGTTCGCCGACAACCAGGTCTACTGGTCGATCATCGGCTACAACCCGGACACCAAGGTGCTGTCGCACGTCGATGCGAGCGGGCGCCTGATCCCGGCCGCGGTCGCCGACAACGACGCCGCCAACCGCGTCGCGAAGAACGGCCAGAACTACGCGAACTACTTCAACAAGCTGAGCGACGCCGGCTGGGTCTCGATCCCGAAGATCGATTCGGGCCGCATGTTCATCAGCCTCGGTTCGCCGATGTTCATCAAGATCAACGTCGCCGGCGACGGCCGCCTGGGCTTCGCCGGGCCCGACCTCGGCAACCCGGGCGACCCGAACCAGGACGTGAACTTCGAGTGGATCGAGTTCACCGTCGACAACAGCGGCTACCACGGCAACACGACGCGCGTGGACCAGTTCGGCTTCCCGATCAAGACGCGCCTGCTCGGCAAGGACGGCTACGACCGCACGTTGGGCGACAACGCATCGCGGGCGCAGATCTTCGCCGACTTCGAGGCGCTGCCGCAGGCCGAATTCCGCGCGCTGGTGCAGCGGCCGTACCGCATCATCGCGCCGGCCAAGTCGGTGTTCGGCGCCGGTCGCGCGCAGGGCAACTACTTCGCGTCCTACGTCGACCAGGTGTGGAGCCGCTACGCCGGCACCGACCTGGTGTTCAGCGCCGAGGCCGGCACCTTCCGCGGCCGCGTGATCGGCAACGACTTCGTGTTCTCGAAGGACGGCGGCCCGCAGAACCTGTACATCCGCGGCAAGCCGACGACGCAGGGCATCCTCGAGGCGTCCGGCAACCTGGCGAGCGGCAGTTCGCAGGAGCTGGTGGTGCAGGCGCAGATCGCGGCCGCGTTCAACCGCCACCTGCTGATCAGCGTCGACCCGTCGCAGTGGAGCAACTCGGCGGCGTACTACCCCGCCGGCCCTGCCAACTACTACGCGAAGTTCTGGCACGACCACAGCATCGACGGGCTGGCCTACGGCTTCGCCTACGACGACGTGCGCAGCAAGAGCACGCTGCTGGAGCACCCGACGCCGCGCGGCATGATCGTCACGGTGGGCTGGTAAGCCCCACGGGGCTGTGCCGGTACGCGTGTCCCGCGGCCGGCGCTCAAGCAGGCCCGGGCCGGGCCGATAAGAAAAGGCGCCGTCCGCATGTCGCGGGCGGCGCCTTTTTTCCGTTCTGCCCGCGCCGTGAATCGCCTTCCCTCCCCGGTCCCCCGGTTGCCGTCCTGCCTGCTGGCTGCGCTCGCCGGGGCGGCGCTGTGCGCCGGCATGCCGGCCGCGCGGGCTGCACCGGGCGACGAGGCCGAGCAGAAGGCGACCCTGGTCTTCAACCTGCTGCTGTTCGTCGACTGGCCCGTCGACGTGCTGCCGCCCCAGGCGCCGTCGCTCGCGCTGTGCATCGACGGCGCGAGCCCGCTGCAGGCGGCGGTGAAGGCACTGGAGGGCCGCATCGTGCGCCACTGGCGGCTCGACGTGCGCGAGCTCTCGGCCGCCGGCAGCTGGTCGGCCTGCCATGCCGCGCTGCTGGACAGCCCGTCGAACGCGCCGCTGCGCCCGCCGGTCGGCACGCTGCTGATCTCGGATGGCGACGCCGCGCCGTCGGTGCGTGCCGCCGTGGCGCTGCACCGCACCGGCGGTCGCGTGGTGTTCGACATCGATCTCGCGACCATCCGCGAGTCGCGCCTGCAGGTCAGCTCGAAACTGCTGCGCGTGGCGCGCCGGGTGACCGAATGACCGGCGGGCGAATGATGGACCTCATCGAGCGCCGCCGCGATCCGTTCCGCGTGCAGCCGGGGCCGCAGCTCGGGCGCCGGCTGATGCGCGCGGTGGCGCTCAGCGTCAGCACCGCGCTGCTGGTGGCCGGGCTCAGCTTCGACGCCTACGTGTACTTCTCGCTGCGCAGCGCGATGGTCGACGACCTCACCGCGCAGGCGCACATCGTCGCCGACAACAGCTCGGCGGCGGTGCTGTTCGGCGACAGCGGCGCCGCCGCGCAGACCCTGTCCGGCCTGCAATCGTCCGAGGCCATCGAAAGCGCCTCGCTGCACGACCTGCAGGACCGCATGGTCGCCGCCTACCGCGCACCCGACCTGCGCACGCAGCGCGTCGACCCCGCGCCGCTGCCGCCGCCGCTCGCGAACGAAGGCCATCTGTTCGCGCAGAACCGCCTGCACGTGCGCGTGCCGGTGCGCGAGGGCGACCGCGTGGTCGGCCACGTGCTGCTGAGCGCGAGCCTGCGCCCGCTGTACGAGCGCGTCGCCGCGTTCGTCGCGATCACGCTGGTGGTGAGCCTGGTGTCGTTCGCGCTGGCGTATGCGCTCGCGATCGGCATCCGCCGGCAGATCGAGGGCACCGAGAAGCGCCTGGACTACCTCGCCCACTACGACCCGGTCACCGGGCTGCCGAACCGGCATGCCGCCAACGAGCAGATCCAGCGGCTGATCTCGACGGTCGGCCGCACCAGCGAGGGCTTCGGCCTGCTGCTGCTCGACCTCGACGACTTCAAGCTCGTCAACGACACGCTCGGCCATGGCGTCGGCGACGAGCTGCTGCGTGCGCTGGCCGGGCGGCTGACCAAGTTCATGCGGCCGACCGACGTGGCGTTCCGCTTCGGCGGCGACGAGTTCGTGATCCTGTCGCCGCGCGTCGTCGACCCGGTGCAGCTGCAGGCGCTCGCCAACGCGGCGATGCGCGCGTTCGACGAGCCGCTGACGGTGGGCGCCCAGCTGCTGCGGGTGCGCGGCAGCGCCGGTGTCGCGCTGTACCCGAACGATGCGCCCGATGCGGCCTCGCTGGTGCTGGCCGCCGACACCGCGATGTACGAGGCCAAGCGCATGGGCAAGAACACCTTCGCGCTGTTCCAGCCCCGCATGCTGAACGACACGACGCGGCGCGTGCAGCTCGAGGCCGACCTGCGCGAGGCCGTCTCGCACCAGCAGCTGCGGCTGCTGTACCAGCCGATCGTCGACCTCGCCACGCAGCGGCTGGTGGGCGTGGAGGCGCTGCTGCGCTGGGAGCATCCGCGGCTCGGCCAGGTGTCGCCGGTCGAGTTCATCCCGATCGCCGAATCGAGCGGGCTGATCGTCGACATCGGCCAGTGGGTGCTGCATGCCGCGTGCCGGCAGATCCGCAGCTGGCACGACGCCGGGCAGCGGCTGCACGTGGCGGTGAACGTCTCGGCGCTGCAGATCCGGCGCGGCATCCAGGCGCAGATCGATGCGGCGCTGCGCGCGTCGGGGGCCGATCCGCGCGCGCTGCAGATCGAGATCACCGAGCATTCGATGGTCGAGGACCTGGCCAGCAACGTCGCGCAGCTCGAAGCCGTGCGCGCGCTCGGCATCCAGGTGGCGGTCGACGATTTCGGCACCGGGCTGTCGTCGCTCGCGTACCTGAAGCGGCTGCCGATCGGCAAGCTGAAGATCGACCGCGCCTTCGTGAAGGACCTGCCGGACAGCAGCGACGATGCGGCGATCGCGTCGGCCATCATCTCGATGGCGCACAGCCTGTCGCTGACCGTCGTCGCCGAAGGGATCGAGACGACGGCGCAACGCGACTTCCTCGCCCTGCAGCACTGCGATTTCGCGCAGGGCTACCTGTACAGCAAGCCGGTGAGCGTGCAGGCGATCGATGCGATGCTGGCTTCCGGTCGCGTGCTCCCGGCACTCTCCGCGTCCTAGACGGCACGCGCTGCGGCCTCGCGCGCCACGGCCGCCAGCGCGGCATTCAGGCGCTTCGCATCGGCCTGGCTGTCGGTCAGGTACGCGGTGATGACCAGCGGCGCGCGGTTCGGCGGCCAGACCACGGCCACGTCGTTGGTGCTGCCGCGCGCGCCGGTRCCGGTCTTGTCGGCGGCGCGCCACTCGGGCGGGAGCCCGGCGCGCAGGCGATCGGTGCCGGTGCGCACCGCCTCCATCCACGCCACCAGCCGCGCGCGCGACGCGTCGGAGAGCGCCGTGCCGAGCAAGGCGCCTTGCAGCGCGATCGCCATCGAGCGCGGCGTCGTCGTGTCGCGCGGATCGCCGGGGCGGGCCTCGTTCAGCGCTGGCTCGGTGCGGTCCAGCCGCGTCTTCGTGTCGCCCAGCGTGCGCGCGTAGCGGGTGATCGCTGCCGGCCCGCCGAAACTCGCGAGCAGCAGGTTCGCCGCGGCGTTGTCGCTGACCAGCACGGCCGCTTCGCACAGCTCGGCGATGCTCATGCCGTGGTCGCCGACGTGCTTCTCGGCGACGGGCGAATGGCTGATCAGCATCTCGCGGCGCACCGCGACACGGCGGTCCAGCCGCTCGAGGCCGGCATCGACGCGCTGCAGCGCCAGTGCCGCGGCGAGCCACTTGAAGGTGCTGCACATCGGGAAGCGCTCGTCGAGGCGGTGGCCGTCGAAGCGGCCGCTGCCGGTGTCGAGCACCGCGATGCCGAGCCGGCCACCGGATTCGGCCTCGATCGCCGCCCAGCGGGGGTCGATCGCCTGCTCCAAGTTTTTCTGGGCGGCCTGGGTCGGCATCGCGGCGCAGGCCATCGGCAGCGCCGTCGTCAGCGACCACGCGAGCGCGCTGTTGAACTGTCTTCTTTGCATCGTGACTTCCTCGTGGCTTGTCGGTTCGGAGAGCGTGCACGATAGCCATCGCCCCGGCTTCGCTCAAACACTGCTTTCGGGGGTGAGCCCCCAGATAATCCGGGCCATGCAACTTCCGTTGAATGCCATGCGTGCCTTCGAGGCGTCGGCGCGCCACCTGAGCTTCACGCGCGCCGCGCTGGAGCTGTGCGTGACGCAGAACGCCGTCAGCGCGCAGGTGAAGAACCTGGAGCAGCGGCTGGGCGTGGCGTTGTTCCGCCGCCTGCCGCGCGGGCTGGCGTTGACGGACGAGGGTGCGGCGCTGCTGCCGATGCTCAGCGAGAGCTTCGAGCGCATGCGGCTGGTGCTGGAGCAGTTCGAGGGCGGGCTGCGCCGCGAGGTGCTGACGGTGGCGGTGGTCGGCACCTTCGCGGTCGGCTGGCTGCTGCCGCGGCTCGCGGCCTTCCGCCGCGACCATCCGTCGATCGACCTGCGGGTGCTGACCAACAACAACCGGGTCGACCTGGCGGCCGAGGGGCTGGACTGCGCGATCCGCTTCGGCGACGGCGCCTGGCACGGCACCGAAGCCGAGCCGCTGCTGGAGGCACCGCTGTCGCCGGTGTGCACGCCAGCCATCGCGCGGCGGCTGCGCACGCCGGCCGCGCTGGCGGACGAGACGCTGCTGCGCTCGTACCGCGCCGACGAGTGGGCGCGCTGGTGTGCCGCCGCGGGCATCGAGCCGCCGCTGCTGCGCGGGCCGGTGTTCGATTCGTCGATCGCGATGGCGGCCGCCGCGGCGCAGGGCATCGGCGTCGCGCTGCTGCCGCCGGCGATGTTCGGCGAGGAGCTGCGCACCGAGCGGCTGGTGCAGCCGTTCGCGCTGGGGGTGTCGCTCGGGCGCTACTGGATCACGCGGCTGAAGTCGCGCGCGCCCACGCAGGCGATGCGGGTGTTCCAGGCCTGGGTGATGCAGGAAGCTTCGCAGCACTCGACGAAATAGCTGTACACCTATACAGTACGCGCCCAGTTCATCCATTCGCCACGACCCATGCCCGACACCACCGACGACACCGTGCTGATCCAGGAAGCGCGCCACTGGGAAGACGAGACCTGGATCGCCCAGGTGATCAAGAACGAGGACGACGACGGCTGGGCCGTCTCGATGACGCTGCGCGGCGAGGCCGAACCGGCGCTGGTCGGGCCGTGGACCATGGGCCGCGACAAGAAGAACCCGAAGCCGCTGGATGCGCCGGCCTTCCACACGCTGGTCAAGACCGCCCACGAGGTGCGGCGCCGCCACGAGCAGCAACTGCAGGCGCGGCTGCACAAGAAGATATGGATCGGGAGCGGCGCACAGGAAATCGTCGTGACGCTCGACATCGTGCCGGACGACGACGATCCCTACGCGATGCTGGCGGCCCGCGATGCCGAGGGCCGGGAAGTGGCGCGCAAGCGCGTCGAGGCCGGGTTCCGGCTGACGGCCGAGACGGCCGAGGCCTGGCTCGCGCGCGAGCTCGCTTGACCCGAMGGCTTCGGCGCGCCGCGGTGTTGGCCGGCACGCTGCTCGCAGCCGGCGTGGCCCAGGCGGACAGCGAATCCAGGGACGAAGGCGGGCGCGACGGCCCCGATGCGCCGATCCAGACGATCACGCTGCTCGGCTACGAGCACGTGCGGCTGCCGCAGGGCGAGCGCATGGGCCTGGTGGGCGGCTCGCTGCTGTTCGACGCCGGCTCCGGCTGGGCGTTCGGGCCAGCCGTGTATGGGGCGGCCACCGGGCAACGCGGCGGGTTGTTCGTCGCCGGGGTCGAGGTGCAGCACCGCTGGCAGTTCAGCCCCGGCTGGACGCTGGCCACGGGCCTGTACGCGGGCGGCGGCGGTGGCGCATCCGCGCCGGTGGGCTCGGGCCTGATGCTGCGGCCTGCGCTGACGGTGATGAAGGACATCGGCCCGGCGCTGCAGCTGGGCGTCTCGGCGTCTGCCGTGAATTTCCCGAGCGGCGAGATCAAGAGCGGGCAGCTGGGCCTGGCCCTGGCATGGCGTGGTGGTTTCACGCACCTGGCCGGAGAGCACGGCGGCACGGCCAGCACATCGAGCGGCATCACCGGCCTCGGCTTCGACCGCATGGCGCTGACCGCCACCACCTACCGCTTCGACGGCGCGCCGCGCCCGGCGGCCGGGCTGGCCGGTGCGCGCGCGGAACGCCGGCTCGCCAACGGCTGGTCCTGGGGTCTCGAATCAGCCGCCGCGGCCAAGGGCGATGCGGCAGGCTACATGGAAATTCTCGGCACGGTCGGCGCGAGCTTCGCGCCGTGGCCCGAGTTGTTGCCCACCTGGCGCGCCGGCGTGCGGGTGGCCGGTGGGTTGGGTGGTGGCGGAGCCGTGCCGACCGGCGGCGGCCTGATCGGCAAGGCCACCGGCACGATGGAGTGGAGCCCCGCCCCCGGCTGGACGATCGGCGGCGAGTACGGCCGCATCCGCGCCGCCAACGGCGACTTGCGCGCCCGCCAGGCCCAGCTGTGGCTCGGCATCGACCTCGAACCCGGACATGACGGGCGCACGATGCCGCCGCGTGTCGTGCGCACCGAATGGGTCGCCGTGCTGCAACACCATGCGCGCGTGCTGCGCCAGGACGGCAGCCGCCAGTCGCTCGACACGATCGGCCTGAAGCTGAACCGCTACGTCGACGACTTCGTCTACGTCAGCGGCCAGGCGCACAGCGCGTACGCCGGAAATGCCGGCGCCTATTCAACGGGGCTGATCGGCGCCGGCATCGCGAGCAGCCCGGGCACGCCGGTGCGAATCGGCATCGAAGCGCTGGCGGGTGCGGCTGGCGGCGGTGGTGTCGCGACGGCCGGGGGCGCGATCCTGCAAAGCGTTCTGTGGGCCGGCTGGGCCGTCACGCCGCGCAGCGAATGGCGCGTGGGTGCCGGGGCGATGCAGCCGTTGCGTGGGAGCAAGGCGACGCCTGTTGTTGAACTGGCCTGGAGTCGTAGCTTCGGGATGTCTGGCTGGTGATTCCTGCGCGGCGCGGCGCGGCGAGTGGGGGGCTGGGCTGAGGGCTCATGCCGAGGCGGTCGGCGCCCCAGGGGGCGCCGACTCCACGAAGAAGCTCGGTTCCGTGGGTGCATCGCCAAACTCCCTCCACTCACTTCGTTCGTTGTGGTCAAACAGTGGCGATGAGTATGTCTACGAAGCGCGCTGGCGCGCGCCACCCCCGGAACCGAKCTTCTTCGTCGCCTCAGAAATCGCCCCCAACCCAGCCCCCCACTCGCCACGCCGCGCAACACCGCCGCTCTTGTTGGGGGAAAAGATTGAAGTGACCGACGAGCGCGCGGGCGCTCGCATGCTCGTCGGTCACTTCAATCTTTTCCCCCAAACACAGACGGGTGGTGGCCGCAAAGGCGCGGGTAGGGAGGCTGTGGAGCGCCAATAGGGACGGGGCGCCGGAGCTGGCTGGTTTCATGGCCCGCGTGCGCAGCACGCTTCGTGCACTGACTGTCGCCCACTGTTTGACCACAACGAACGAAGTGAGTGGAGGGAGTTTGGGCGACGGGCCTTGAAACCAGTCAGCGGAGGGTAGTCATTGCCCCGCCAGGGGCAATGACCGCACCGGCCGGCGAGCCACAGCCTCCCTACCCGCGCCTTTGCACGCAGCACAAGCAAGCATGAACCAGCGAACAGCAATATGATCAACGTCATATTAATGAATCCGGCACGCACACACCAATGGCACGCCCCGCCAACACCCGCAAGGAAGAAACGCATGAGCGCATCGTCGAAGCCGCCGCCCGCGCGATCCGCCGCCATGGCTACGCAGGCCTCGGCGTCGCCGACGTGATGAAGGACGCCGGGCTCACGCACGGCGGCTTCTATGCGCACTTCGAATCGCGCGATGCACTGCTCGTCGAAGCGCTCGAACGCGCCAGCCGCGAGAGCGCCGACCGCGTCGCACGGTCCACCGCGCAACGCGCCGCCCGGGGCGTCAGCCCGTTTCGCGCATTGGTCGATGCCTACCTCGCCGATCGCCACCTCGTGTCGATGGACAGCGGCTGCCCGGTCGCCGCGCTCGGCTCCGACATGCCGCGCCAGTCCGAGCTCGTGCGCGAGGCCTCCGCGCAGCGCGTGCGCCGCCTCGTCGATCGCGTGACGACCGCGTTGCCCGAGACGCACCGCGCCGCCGCCGGCGTCATCACTGGCACGCTGGTCGGCTCGCTGCAACTGGCCCGCGCGCTCGGCAACACCACCGAAGGCCGCGCCCTGCTGGCAGGCGCACGCCAGGCCTTGCTGCTGCAGTACGACACACCCGCCGCTGCCGCCGCTGCCGCCGCAGCCACCACCGCAACACCCGCCGAGCAAGCACCATGAGCATCGCCACCCCCGTCGCCATCGAGCCACCCGCCCCGCGCACCTCCCCGTGGCCCGTCTTCTGGGTCGCGAGCGTCGCGGCCTTCCTGGTGTCGCTCGACAGCACGATGCTGTACGCCGCCTTCGGCGCACTGCGCGCCGGCTTCCCGCAGGCCACGGCCGCCGACATGTCGTGGGTGCTCAACGCCTACACCGTCGTCTACGCCGCCATGCTGATCCCCGCCGGCGGGCTCGCCGACACGCACGGCCGCAAGCGCGTCTTCCTGTTCGGCGTCACCGTCTTCATCGCCGCCTCCGCCGCCTGCGGGCTGGCCGGCAGCGTCGGCTGGCTGATCGCCGCGCGCGTGCTGCAGGCCGTCGGCGCGGCCCTGCTGACGCCGGCCTCGCTGTCGATCGTGCTCAATGCCTTCCCGCAGGAGAAACGCGCGCTCACCGTGAGCCTGTGGGGCGCGGTCGCCGGCTTCGCGGCCGCCGTCGGCCCGAGCCTCGGCTCGCTCGTCGTCGAAACCGTCGGCTGGCCCTGGGCCTTCTTCATCAACCTGCCGATCGGCGCGCTGTCGCTGTGGCGCGGCGCCGCGCTGCTCGCCGAATCCCCGCGCTCCACCACGCCGCGCAAGATCGACGCGGTCGGCATGGCGCTGCTGATCGTCGCGGTCGGCGCCATCGCGCTGGCCATCGTCGAATCCGAATCGCCGGCCTGGACGCGCGCGCAACGGGTCGCCGCCGCCGGCACCGGCGTGATCGCGCTGGTGGCCTTCGTCATCTGGGCCGGCCGCGCGCGCGATCCGCTGGTCGACCTCGGCCTGTTCCGCCACCGCACCTACAGCGCCGTCAACGCGGCCACGCTCGCTTTCGGCATCGCGTTCGCGATGATGTTCTTCACGTTCTTCTTCTACATGAACAACGTCTGGCACTACAGCCAGGCGCTGGCCGGCATCGCGATCGCACCGGGCCCGCTCACCGTGATCCCGGTCGCCATCGTCACCGGCCGCCTCGCCGGGCGCCTCGGCCACCGACCCTTCCTGGTCGGCGGCGCACTGCTCTATGCCGTCGCCGGCCTCTGGTTCATGACGATGCCCGGCCTCGAACCCGCCTACCTGACGCACTGGCTGCCCGGCCTGCTGCTGAGCGGCGCCAGCGTCGGCATGGTGCTGCCGTCGCTGTCGGGCGCGGCGGTCAGCAAGCTGCCGGCCCAGCACTACGCGGTCGGCAGCGCGGTCAACCAGGCCACGCGCCAGATCGGCGCGGTGATCGGCGTCGCGATCACGGTGCTGCTGCTCGGCCACGGCGTCGTGCAGCGCAGCGATTTCAACGCGGTCTACGGGCTGCACATCGGCCTCGCGCTGCTGACGGCGCTGCTGTGTCTCTTCGTCAACACCCGGCCGGCACCGCGGCCATCCTGAAGCGGCGGGGCCGGAGCGGCTTCACCCGTTCGCGCGCTGCTGCGCTTGCGCCACCACGAACTCGACGAACGCGCGCAGCCGGCCCGCATTCCGCAGGTCCTGGTGGTAGCCCATCCAGACCTCGCGGCCGGGCGGCGGCTCGGCTCTCGTGACGCGGCGCAGCCCGGGCATCCCGTCGGCCAGCGCGCGCGGCAGCACCGCCACGCCGGCCCCGGCCGCGCACAGGCGCGCCTGCGCTTCGCGGCTGTTGCTGCCGAACACCGTGCGGGCCTCGGGAAAGCTGCGCTTGAGCCAGGCCACGTCGGGCATGTCGTCGAAGGCGCTGTCCATCGTCACCAGCCGCAGGCCCTGACCGCGCCGCGGCAGCGGGCCCTTGCGGGTGCTCGCGACGTACAGGCCGTAGTCGAGGTGCATGAAGCGCCGCTGCACGACCTCGGGCTCGCTGAACGGCGCAATGCGGAAGACCAGGTCGGCCTCGCGCCGCGCCAGGCTGAACAGCCGGCTGTCGGTGATCAGCTCGATCGTCACCTGCGGATGCAGCGCCATGAACGCGGCGCACCACGGCGCCAACACGTGCACGCCGAACCAGTCCGACGACGAGATCCGCAGCAGGCCGCTCAGCGCCACCTGGCCGTCGGCGAGGCGGCGCTCGATCGCCAGCGCTTCTTCCTCGATGCGCTGCGCATGCTGCAGCACCGACTGCCCTTCCTCGGTCAGCACGAAGCCGGCGCTGCCGCGCTGGAACAGCCGCTGGCCGAGTGAATCCTCGAGCGCGCGCAGGCGCCGGCCCATCGTCGGCTGCGTCTGGCCGATGCGCCGCGCGGCACCGCCCAGCGAGCCCTCGCGCGCGATCGCGAGGAACACCTTCACGTCGCTCCACTCCATGTCGGCCCCATGCAGATTCGTTTGGATGGCGTGCATTCTTGTCGATTGAAGAACGTTTGTGAATGAACCAGACTGGCTGCATCACTTCCTGGAGAACCGCCATGTCATCCCCTGCCACCCTTCTCGCCCTGCCCATCCGCACCAGCGCGGCCTTCGTCGATGCCACCGGTGCGCCCTTCACCGTGCGCGAGATGCCGATGCCGTCGGCCGGCGCGGGCCAGGTCCTCGTCGAGGTGCGGGCCAGCGGCCTGAACCCGCTCGACGCGAAGATCCGTGCCGGCCAGGCCGCCCATGCGCGGCAGCCGCTGCCGGCCGTGCTGGGCATCGACATGGCCGGCACCGTGCGCGCGGTCGGCGCCGGCGTGTCTCACCTGCGGCCGGGCGACGAGGTGTTCGGCATGGTCGGCGGCGTCGGCGGGCATGCGGGCACGCTGGCCGGCTTCATCGCGGTGGATGCGCGGCTGCTGGCGCTGCGGCCGGCCGCGCTGTCACCGCGCGAGGCGGCGGTGCTGCCGCTGGTCGCGATCACGGCGTGGGAAGGGCTCGTCGACCGGGCGCGGGTGAAGCCCGGTGACCGCGTGCTGGTGCATGGCGGGGCCGGCGGCGTCGGGCACATCGCGGTGCAGCTGGCGCGTGCGCACGGGGCCGAGGTGTGGGCCACCGGCAGCGCGGCACAGCTCGACGCGATCCACCAACTCGGCGCCACGCCGATCGACTACTCGGCAACGCCGGTGGAGCGCTACGTGGCCGAGGCCACCGCCGGCGCGGGCTTCGACATCGTGTTCGACACGGTGGGCGGCGCGACGCTCGATACGTCGTTCCTTGCCGCGCGCCGCTACACCGGCCACGTGGTCAGCAGCCTCGGCTGGGGCACGCATGCGCTGGCGCCGCTGTCGTTCCGCGGTGCCACCTACTCCGGCGTGTTCACGCTGCTGCCGCTGCTGACCGGCGAAGGGCTGGCCCACCACGGCGAGATCCTGGGCCACGCGGCGCGGCTGGCGGCCGAAGGCAAGCTGCGGCCGATGCTGGACGCGCATCGCTTCACGCTGGGCGAGGTGGATGCGGCCCACGCGCGGATGGCCGGCGGCCAGGCGCGCGGCAAGATTGCCGTCGACGTCGGCGCGGCGTGATGGCCACGCGGGTCGGTACGCTGCCGCAGGTCGGGATCCTCAAGCCCCGTCGCGGCGCACGCAGATTCGTGGCAACCGAAGCTCGAAGCGCGTGGCGCCCGCATCCGACGAGACATCCACCGTGCCGCCATGGGCCAGGGCGATCTCGCGCACGACGTACAGGCCGAGGCCGAGGTTGGCGCCGGCCACCTGGGAGTCGGCATCTTCTTCGTCGCCGCCGGCGCGCACCAGCGGATCGAAGAGACTGGGCAGCAGCTCGGCAGGAATGGGCTTGCCGTGATTCTCGACGGCCAGCAGGACTTCGTCGGAGCGCGTGCCATCCAGGATGACGCGCACCGGCGAACTGGGGAATCCGTACTTCAAGGCATTGAACACCAGGTTGGACAAGGCCTGGTGCAGGCGTCGCGCGTCCCATTCACCCTGCAGATCGCCCAGCGCGGTCAGCTGCAGGACTCTTCCGGGGGTGATCGCATCGATTTCCTGCAACGTGTTCTGGGCGAACTTGTCCAGATGGAGAGGCGCCGGACTGACGGGCAGGCCGGCCCCCAGGCGATGGCGCGTGTACTCGACCAGGTCGTCCAGCAGGGCCTTCATCTGGCCGACGCTGCGCTGCACCACGGCGAGCTGGGGCGCTTCGTCGGGGCGGTTGCGCAGCGCGAGCGCCGCGTAGGCCGAGATCGTGCTGAGCGGGCCTCGCAGGTCGTGACCCAGCATCCCGAGAAACAGGTCGCGCGTGCGGTTCACCTCCAGCACGAAGACGCTCAACGACTCCGCGATGGCCTGGTCCACGGCCTCGTTGAAGCGCGTCACGTCGTCGAGATCCTGGGGGGCCTGCGCCTCGCCCGAGGAAGCACGCCACAACCTCAACACCGTCGCGCGCAGCGCACGGTATTCGGCCACCATCTGCTCCACCTCGAAGCCCTGTCGCTCGCGCTGCCGGGCATGGCTGCGCGACGGGATGCTTCGCAAGGGGGTCGGCGAGTCGCTCTGGCCTTCCGACTTGGCTTGCCGCTCATCGTCGTCCTGCGGACGGCGCATGTCTTCGGCGATCTTCTGCAGGATCAGCCTGCCGTGGTCGAGCAGGCCCGCCTCGTCCATGCTGGCCGCCGCGGGCATCTGGTTGGCGGCGAAAGCGACCCAATCCCGCAGGATGGCATCGAGGTTGGCGTGAATGAAGCTCGACAGGCGCATCCGGCATTCTGCGCCCTGCGCGAAACCGCCGAAGCCTCAGCGCTTCGGGTACTCGAGTTCCGGGTACCAGTCGACGCCCCGGCCGCCGGGCGTCATGTCGAGCACGATCCAGATCGGCATCACTTCGGGCGCACCGCGCGGGTCCTGGCCGGGGTCGGCGCTCTCCGGCCCCATCTCGTCGCCCCAGGTGTGGCGGATGACGCCGTCGCGGCGCGTGAAGACGTTGAAGCCGGCGTTGTCACCGGTGCTCGCCGGGTCTTCGTCGGCGTAGTCGCGGTTGAAGTCGTTGCCGCCCGACGAGTACAGGCGCAGGTGGCGCCAGCCGCGCTCCTTCTTGAAGGCCAGGATGCGGTCGATCGGCGAGCGGGCGATCACCGAGAACGCGACGCGCTGCAGGATGTCGGGCATCTCGCCATCGAACGCGCTGAGCATCGAGGTGCACATCGGGCACGGCCGCTTGCGCTGCGGGCCGTACATGAAGTTGTAGGTGACCAGCGTGTCGTGCTCGCCGAACATCTGCGACAGCGTGACGGAGCCCTGTTCGCCGTCGAAGCGGTAGTCGTGCGGCACGACGCCGCCCGGCGGCAGCGCGCGGCGCTGCGCGGCCACGCGCTCGCTGAGGCGGCGCAGTTCGATCTCCTGCTCGAGCAGGGCGTTGCGGGCGGCGCGGTACTCGGGGGTTTCGCCGGGGAAGCGGCGCTTGGACTGGGCCAGGTCCTTGGCGGGGCGGAGGGGGGGCTGTACGGTCATGGACGTCTCCGGAGGTGAGGTGACACGAGGACGACGAATGACGACGGGCGGAATCGACAGGAGAAGCCGGGGGGCTGTCAGGATTTCTGTGTGCGAGGCGGTTGAGATGAATTGGCTATTGGCCGACTCGCTTATCGACTGCCGTGCGCCGGCAGTGTGAATCGCTCTTCGTAGACCACAGCGAATTGGTTCATCGCGGGGCGCCACTCCTTGGCTGCGCGTCCCCAGTCAGCCGTGATGTTGCGCAGTGCCAGCCAGATCAGCTTGGTGGCCGCGTCGTCGCTGGGGAAGTGCCCGCGCGTCTTGATGATCTTGCGCA
>NZ_JBFUGW010000104.1:0-21103 GCF_056402735.1 Rhizobacter sp. P3_C12 | reverse complement strand
GGCCGCATCGGCCGATCCGGCGGCGGCCTCGGCATCGGCGGCCGCGGCCTGCGCCGCGGCGCTCGCCAGGCATTGCGCCAGCACCCGCAGCGGGCGCAGCTCGGGGCCCTGGCTGCCGCCGACCTTGTCGATCAGCACCGCTTCGATGCGCGCCATCTCGTCGCCGGTCTGCTGCAGCGCGGCCAGCGTGCCGGGGGTCTGCGCCTCGGCGGCCTTCAGGGCCTGCTGCACGCCCTCGGGGCTGGGCACGGATTCGCTGCTGCCGGGCTGGGCCTTGCCGGCGGCGAGTTCGATCTGGCGCACGGTCAGCTGCGAGCGGCCGCCGCCCACCGGGGCGTGGCGCAGGTCGGCCAGGCCGAACGTGGGGTCGACCAGCGGCGCCAGCGCATTCAGGCGCATCGTCGGGTCGTTGTTGTCGTCGGCGTCGAGCAGCGGGTAGGCGTGCGCCCAGTGGCGTTCCAGCAGGCCGGCGATCAGCGCCAGCGCGCTCGCATAGACCGTCACGCCGTGCTGGCGGGCGCCGGCGCGGGCCAGCAGCACGGCCACGCGCAGGTCGCGGGTGCGCTCGGCCAGCGCCCGGGCCTGCTCGAAGACGGCGCGCCAGTCGGGTTGCTCGGCCGGGATCACGGTGTCGCCGAACTGCTGCTCGGGCTTGCCGCGGGAGGCTTCCTCCAGCGCGAGGAAGGCCGGGTCGTACTCCAGGTCCGGCCCGCACGGCGCGTCGTCGGAGAGCGGCGACAGCAGTTCTTCGACGGGGAGGGCGTTCATGGAGGTGCGGGACGACAGACAGTGACGATGGGGTGCACTCTAGAAAGGAGGGCAGCCCTCCACATCTGCCGAAAGTCACTTCTTCACGTTCCCTCCCCGCTTGTCCCCCTTTCAGGCCCCCGCGTCCGGGGGGTTGGCACCGAACCGGACCGACACCTCCAGCCCCGGTTCGGCCGCGCGGATCTGCAGCGCGCTGCCGTGCGCCTGCGCGACCAGCCGGCACAGGTACAGCCCGAGGCCGACGCCGCCGGTGGCGCGCTGGCGCGAGCGGTCGAGCCGGTAGAAGGCCTGGCTGAGCTGCGCCAGCTGCTCCGGCGGTACGCCGGGGCCGTGGTCGCGCACGGCGAGCGTCACGCTGCCGTCATCCTCGAGCCGGGTGCTGACGAGCGGCGGTCGTGGCGCGTCGGCCGCGTGGCGCAGCGCGTTGTCGACCGCGTTGCGCAGCAGCAGCCGCAGCCGCACGCGGTCGAGCGCCAGCATCGGCAGCCCCGGCGCGAGCTGCCGGCCGACCGGCTGGCCCGCGAAATGTGTCGCCAGCGTGTCGGCGACCAGCGCATTCAGGTCGGTCGGCTCGCGCTGCAGCGCGGCATGGCCGGACGCCAGGCGCTCGCTTTCCAGCAGGTCGCTGACCAGGTCGCGCATCTCGGCCAGGTCGCGCAGCAGCGCGGTGCGCTCCGGGCTGTCGTCGACCAGCTCGGCGTTCACCCGCGCCCGCGTCAGCGGCGAGCGCAGCTCATGGCTGATGGACAGCAGCAGCCCGCGCTTGGCATCGAGCATTGCTCGGATCTCGGTGGCCATCGTGTTGACCTGGCGGGCCAGCTCGCCGAGCTCGTCGTCGCGGCGCACCGGGATCGGCTCGTCGAACTCGCCGCGGCCGAAGCGGATCGCGCCGGCGCGGATGTCGTCCAGCGGGCGCATCAGCCGCCGCACATGGCCGAACGCCAGCCAGGTGATCACCAGCAGCAGCGTCAGCGTGCCCCAGCCGACCCACTTCGGGTGCGAGGCCGGGCCGGGCGGCGCGAGGCCGAACACCAGCCGGTGGCCGTCGGCCAGCGTGCGGATGTGCACCATGCCTTCCGGGTTGCCGGGCGACGGGATGCGCTGCCACGGCGCCGAGCGCTGCGGGTGCGAGTCCGGGTGTGAATCCCATCGCACCTGCGGCCCGTCGATCAGCAGCGAGATCGGCAGCCGCGCGACCAGCGCCTTCGCGCGCTCGATGTCGGGCGGCGTGCCGATGTCGGCGGCCAGCAGCGTGACGTAGTCGGACAGCAGCGGCCGGCCCCAGCCCTGCCAGCCCAGGCGCACCACCTCCTTCATGCCGACCAGGAAGATCACGGTGGTGCCGATGGCCAGCAGCAGGAACAGCCGCACCAGCTTCCACTTCAGCGAGTGCTTCACCCGCTGGCGGGCCTGGTGCCACGGCCGCGACCAGCGGTTCATGGGGCGCGGTTCCCGGTGCGCCCGGCCGCGAAGCGGTAGCCCGCGTTGCGCAGCGTCTTGATGCAGTCCAGCGGTTCGAGCTTCTTGCGCAGCCGGCTCACGAGGATGTCGACCGCGCGGGTRACGAGGTCGTCGGCCGACTGGCCGCGCAGCTGCTCGAGGATTTCCTCACGCGAGAACACCTTGCCCGGCATCTTCGCCAGCAGCGCGAGCAGCTCGAACTCCATGCTGGTCAGCTCGACGGCCATGCCGTCGCGGCGCGCCTCGCGGCGTTCGAGGTCGATCTGCAGGCCGTCGAAGTTCAGCACCGTGGCGACGCCCAGGCGCAGCGAGACCGGCCGCGTGCGGCGCAGGATGGCCTGCAGCCGCACCAGCAGCTCGCGCGGCTCGAAGGGCTTGGGCAGGTAGTCGTCGGCACCGAGTTCGATGCCGACGACGCGGTCCATCACGTCACCGCGCGCGGTGAGCATCAGGATCGGCACGTCGCTGAAGCGGCGGATCTCGCGGCACAGCTGGAAGCCGTCCATCTCGGGCAGCATCACGTCGAGGATCGCGAGGTCGTAGCCGTCGCCGCGCAGCAGCCGCAGGCCCTCGCTCGGCCGCGTGGCGGCATCGAGCTCGAGGTCGAAGCGGCCGAAATACGCGCGCAGCGGCGGCGCCAGGTGGGCGTCGTCGTCGATCAAGAGGATGCGAGGCATGGCGCGGATTGTCGTAGCCCGGATGCCAATCCGGGACGGTGCCTCAACTCCACGGCCCGTGCCGTTGCTGGAGAAAGTCCCGCACCTGCCGCTGCTGCTCCGGCCGCAGGCTGTCGTAGAAATCGCCGACCGCCGCCACCAGCTTCGGGCTGCCGTCGCGCACGCTCGCGAGCTTGCTGTTGATCAGGTCCTGCGCATGCCAGCGGTCGAAGGTGCCGTCGCCCATCAGCGCGCGGAACTCCGCGCGCGGGTCGGCGTTGCCGCGCAGCGCCTGGCGCTGCTGCTGCAGCGTGTCGATCAGCACGCCCAGGCGGGCCTGCTGCGCGGCATCGAGGTCGAGCCGGCGTGCCGCATGTTCGATTGCGCGGGCCTTGAAGCGGGCGACATCGGCCTCGCTCATCGATTCCCAGCGGCCGAAGCCGTGCGGGTGCTGCGACCAGGCGGCGAAGCCGCCGAACAGGGCCGAGGCGCCGAAGACGCCGATCAGGGTGCGTTTGAGCCAGGGGCGCATGAAGATTCCTCCTGCAGGTCGTGGTTGAACATGGCCTGCATCGTCGTCGCTGCTGCGCCCGGAGTGTTATCGCGGCGGTATCGCCGTGTATCGTTTCTTTTCAGGTTTCCTTTTCAGCGCACCGTGAACACGTAGCGCAGCGCCTGCTCGAAACGCTCGCCCGGCCGCAGCACGCAGCCCGGCCACTCCGGGTGGTTCGGCGTGTCGGGCGAGTACTGCGGCTCGAGCGCGAAGCCGGCGTGCTGCGCATAGGTGGCGCCGGCCACGCGGGTCGGCGTGCCGGGCAGGTAGTTGCCGCTGTAGACCTGCAGCGCCGGCAGCCGCGTGTGCAGCGCGAGCGCCACCCGGCCGTCGCCAGCCACCACCTCGGCGGCCGGCGCGCGGCCGTCGGCACAGCCGGCATCGAGCCAGTACGAGTGGTCGTAGCCGCGCGTGAGCTGCTGCTGTTCGTCGTGCATCAGCGCCTCGCCGATCGGGCGCGGCGTGCGGAAGTCGAAGCCGGTGCCGGCTACGTCGCGCCGCTCGCCGGTCGGGATCGAGCCGGCATCGACCGGCAGGAACTGCTGCGCCGCGATGCGCAGCCGGTGCGCGCGGATGTCGCCCCCGGGCGCATCGCCGTCGAGGTTGAAGTACGCGTGGTTGGTCAGGTTGACCGGGCACGGCGCGCTGACGGTGGCGGCGAACTCGACCAACACGCTCAGGTCGTCGCCGAGCCGGTAGCGCACCGTCGTCTCCATGCGGCCGGGGTAGCCCTGGTCGCCGTCTTCGCTGACGAGCGACAGCACCAGCTCGGTCGGCGTGTGCGAGACCAGCGTCCACAGCCGCTTGTCGAAGCCGACCGGCCCGCCGTGCAGCTGGTTGACGCCTTCGTTCGCGACCACCGTGACCTCGCGCCCGTCGAGCGGGAAGCGCGCGCCGCCGATGCGGTTGGCATAGCGGCCGATGGTGGCGCCGAGGTAGCCGGTCTGGCGGCGGTAGTCGTCCAGGCTGGCGCAGCCCAGCAGCACCTCGCGCGGCGCGGCGCCGGGCAGGGGCACGGTGCAGGACACCCAGGTGGCGCCATGGTCCATCACCTGGATGGACAGGCCGGCGTCGTTGCTCAGCGTGAAGACAGCGGTGTTGAAGGAGAGGTTCATGGGTGTAGGCAAAGGACTGCATCGAAATCAGCCCGCCAGTGTGCCTCGGGTTGCGGGCCCTCTGATAAGGTCGCCCGGATGCACGCCTTCCACCTCCTGCTGCTGGCGAGCGGGCTGTTGATGTTCGTCAGCCTGCTCGCGGGGGTGTTCTCGGCGCGGCTCGGCCTGTCGTTCCTGCTGGTGTTCCTCGCCGCGGGCATGCTGATCGGCGTCGACGGCCCGGGCGGCCTGCGCTTCGACGACACGCAGATGACGGCCTGGGTCGGCAATGCCGCGCTGGCGGTGATCCTGCTCGAAGGCGGCATCAGCACACCGATGGCCAGCGTGCGCGCCGGCCTCAAGCCTGCTCTGTGGCTCGCGACGCTCGGCGTCGTGCTGACGGCGCTGATGGTCGGCGCGGTCGCGATGGCGGTGCTGCAGGTCGACTGGCGCTACGGCTTCCTGCTCGGCGCGATCGTCGCGTCGACCGATGCGGCGGCGGTGTTCTCGCTGCTGCGCCATGCCGGCATCCAGCTGCCGGAGCGGGTGTCCTCGACGCTCGAGATGGAGTCGGGCCTGAACGATCCGATGGCGGTGTTCCTGACGCTCGCGATGACGGCCGTGATCCGCTCGAACGCCGGGCCGGGCGAGCTGGCGCTGCTGCTGGTGCAACAGGCGGGCTTCGGCCTCGCGATCGGGCTGGCCGGCGGCTGGGGCGTGGCCTGGCTGCTGAACCGGCTGACGCTGACGGTCGAGCACAGCGGGCTGCTGGCGCTGATCGTGCTGTCGGGCGGGCTGGCGGTGTTCGCCGCGGCGGGGCTGGTCGAGGGTTCGGGCTTCCTTGCGGTCTACCTGTTCGGGCTGCAGGTGCGCGCGCGTGCCGAGGCGGCGGCGCATGGCGCGTCGTCGGCGCTCGACGGCTTTGCGTGGGCCGCGCAGGCGAGCCTGTTCGTGCTGCTCGGGCTGCTGGTGTCGCCGCGGCAGATGCTCGACATGGCGGTGCCGATCGTCGCGGTGGTGGCGGCGCTGCTGTTCGTCGCGCGGCCGCTGGCGGTGTGGCTGTGCCTGGCGCCGCTGCGCTTTCCGGCGGCGCAGAGCCTGTTCATCGGCTGGGTCGGCCTGCGCGGCGCGGTGCCGATCGTGCTGGCGCTGTTCCCGCTGATGGCGCGCGTGCCCGACAGCTACCGCTTCTTCAACGTCGCGTTCGGCGTGGTGCTGGCGTCGCTGCTGATGCAGGGCATCTCGCTGCGCTGGGTGGCACACCGGCTCGGTGTCGTCGAGCCGCCGGCGCTGCCGCCGGACACCGAACGCGCGGTGCAGGGCCGGCTGACGCTCGATGCGAACCTGCCGCTGGCCGACGTGTTCGAGTTCTTCCAGCTGCCGGTGCCGCACAGCGGCGGGCCGTCGCTCGGCGACTGGCTGACCGACAACCTGGCGCGCGGGCATGCCGAGGGCGACAGCGTCGACTGGCATGGCGCGCACTTCCGGGTCAGCGAGATGGCGGACGGGCGGGTCACGCGCGTGGCGCTGGCGTTGCGCCCGCGGGACCCGCAAGCGCAATGACACTGGGCGCGCGCTGGTTCGCGCAGCGCGGCTGGAAGCCGTTCGCGTTCCAGCGCCAGGTCTGGGCCGCGCTGGCCAAGGGGCGCAGCGGCCTGCTGCATGCCACCACCGGCGCCGGCAAGACCTATGCGGTGTGGTTCGGCGCGCTCGCGAATGCCGCGCGCCTCGGCATCGACCCGCTGGCGCCGCAGCCGCCGCCGCTCGGCGTGCTGTGGATCACCCCGATGCGCGCGCTGGCCGCCGATTCGGCGCGCGYGCTGCAGGTGCCGCTGACCGAGCTGGGCAGCGGCTGGAGCCTGGGGCTGCGCACCGGCGACACGCCGTCGGCCGAGCGCGCGCGGCAGGACCGGCGTTTTCCGAGCGTGCTCGTGACGACGCCCGAATCGCTGAGCCTGATGCTGACCCGCGAGGCCGCGCGCGACGAACTCGCCGGCGTGCACACCGTGATCGTCGACGAATGGCACGAGCTGATGGGCAACAAGCGCGGCGTGCAGGTGCAGCTGGCGCTGGCGCGCCTGAAGCGCTGGAACCCGGGCCTCGCGACCTGGGGCCTGAGCGCGACGCTCGGCAACCTGGACGATGCGATGCGCGTGCTGCTCGGCGACACGCCCGGCACGAAAGTGCAGGGCAGCCTCGACAAGACGCTGGTGATCGACACGCTGCTGCCGCACGAGCCCGGCCGCTTCTCATGGGGCGGCCACCTCGGCAAGCAGATGCAGCAGCCGGTGGTCGACGAGATCGAGCGCTCCGGCACGACGCTGGTGTTCGTCAACATGCGCTCGCAGGCCGAGGCCTGGTACCAGATGCTGATCGAGCAGCGGCCTGAATGGGCCGGCAGCGTCGCGCTGCACCACGGCTCGCTCGACCCTGCCGTGCGCGAGTGGGTGGAGCTGGGGTTGAAGGAAGGGCGGCTGAAGGCGGTGGTCGCGACCTCGTCGCTGGACCTGGGCGTCGACTTCCTGCCGGTCGAGCGGGTGCTGCAGATCGGCTCGGCCAAGGGCATCGCGCGGCTGCTGCAGCGCGCCGGCCGCAGCGGCCATGCGCCGGGGCGGCCGAGCCGCATCACCCTCGTGCCCACCAACACGCTGGAGCTGGTGGAGGCGGTGGCCGCGCGCCGCGCGGCAAAGCAGGGCCGCATCGAGAAGCGTGCGACGCCCGACAAGCCGTTCGACGTGCTGGTGCAGCACCTGGTGACGGTGGCGCTCGGCGGCGGCTTCACGGCCGATGCGCTGTACGACGAGGTGCGCACAGCGCACGCCTACCGCACGCTGGCGCGCGACGAGTTCGACTGGGCGCTGGCCTTCGTCGAGCAGGGCGGCGCGAGCCTCGCGGCCTACCCGGAATACCACCGCGTGCAGGCGATCGACGGCGTGTATCGCGTGCCCGACCGCGGCATCGCGCGGCGCCACAAGCTGCAGGTGGGCACCATCGTCGCCGACTCGGCGATGCAGGTGAAGTACCTGAGCGGCGGGCGCATCGGCACGGTGGAGGAGGGCTTCATCGCGCGGCTGCGGGCCGGCGACTGCTTCGTCTTCGCGGGCCGCACGCTGGAGTACGTTCGCACGCAGGAGATGACGGCCTACGTGCGGCGTGCCGAGGGCCGCAAGGGCGTCGTGACGAACTGGAACGGCAGCAAGATGCCGCTGTCGAGCGAGCTGGCCGATGCGRTGCTGGAGGTGCTGGCCGCGGTCGACGCCGGCGATTTCGGTGCGCCGGAGCTGCAGGCCGCGCGGCCGATGCTGCAGGCGCAGCAGCGGCTCTCGCGGCTGCCGACGCCGGGCACGCTGCTGGTGGAGCGCATCCGCTCGCGCGAGGGGCAGCACCTGTTCCTGTACCCGTTCGGCGGGCGCAACGTGCACATCGGCCTGGCGAGCCTGCTGGCCTGGCGGCTCGCGCGCGACGCGCCCAACACCTTCAGCATTTCGATCAACGACTACGGGCTGGAGTTGCTGAGTGCGTTGCCGATCGACCCGCGGCCGCTGCTTGATGGTGAACTTTTCGGCGACGACGACCTGCTGGGCGACGTGCTCGCGAGCCTGAACTCCAGCGAGTTGGCGCGGCGGCGCTTTCGCGAGATCGCGCGGGTGGCGGGGCTGATCTTCACCGGCTACCCGGGGCAACCCAAGAGCGCGCGCCAGCTGCAGGCGTCGAGCACGCTGTTCTACGAGGTGTTCCGCAAGTACGACGCCGGCAACCGGCTGCTCGGGCAGGCGCAGACCGAGGTGCTGAGCCAGGAGCTTGATATCCGGCGCCTCGCCGCCAGCTTGGAGCGCATGCGGGGGCAGCGCATCGCGTTCGTCGAGCTCGAGGTGCCCAGCCCGTTCGCGCTGCCACTGATGGTGGAGCGCTTTCGAGAGAAACTCACCACCGAGAAGCTCAACGACCGCCTGGCCCGCATGCTCAAGGACATGGAGCGTGCGGCCGATTCGTAGTGTCAACAGTCCCCAGGACCCCCGATGATGTTGCGCAAATCCCGGCTGCTGCGCGCAGCCAACACCGCTCGGCTGGCCACCTACCTGATCGCGCTGTGGAAGCTGTTCAAGCACCCGCAGGCGCCGCGCGGCGCGAAGCTCGTCGCGGTGGCGGTGATCGCCTATGCGGTCAGCCCGATCGACCTGATCCCGGATTTCATCCCGGTGCTCGGGCAGCTGGACGACCTGCTGATCATCCCGCTGGGCGTCGCGCTGGTGCGCAAGATGACGCCCGATCCGCTGTGGCAGGCGTTGCTGGTCGAGGCCGAACGCACGCGCGAGAAGCTGCCGCGGTGGTGGTGGGGCGCGCTGCTGGTGGTTCTGGTGTGGCTGCTGTTGTTCGGCGCGTTCGTCTGGTGGCTGGTGCGCGGGATCTTCGGCGGTTGATGTTGCGCATGAGGTGGCTGGGTGGGGTGTGGTTGGCCGCGCTGCTGGCGGCGGGGCCGGTGCAGGCCGCCAGCGGCGTCGTGACCCACGTGACCGATGGCGACACGCTGTGGGTGCGGGTCGATGGCGCGTCGCCCCGGGCGAAGCCGACGAAGCTGCGCCTGCAGGGCATCGATGCGCCGGAGCACTGCCAGGCCTGGGGACCGCAGGCGACCGAGGCGCTGGCGCGGCGCGTGCTGCACCGGCGTGTGCGGTTCGAGACGACGGCGCACGACCGCTACCACCGCAGCATCGCCCGCGTGTCGATCGATGGCGACGACGTGGCGGCCTGGATGGTGGCGCAAGGGCATGCGTGGAGCGACCATTTCCGGCGGCGCGAGGGTGGGCGGTACGGCGCACTCGAAGCGCAGGCGAAGGCCGCGCGGCGCGGGCTGTTCGCACAGCCTGGCGCGGTCGAGCCGCGGGTCTTTCGTAGGATGCACGGTCGCTGCGAGGTGATCGCGCACTGACCGTTACATCGTTTGCCGCCGTACATGGCTGATCGATGACATTGCCGCCCTACCATCCGCGCCAGTCCAACAGGGAGCGTCGATGAGCAGGACGATCAGGCGCTTCGCGCGAGGGGGTGTCATGGCCGCGTGCAGCGTGGCGGCGGCCTGCGTGGTGTTGAGCGCTTGCGGCGGCGGAGGCGACGGTGGCGAGGCCCCGTCCACGCCGGACCCCGGACCGCCGGCACCGAGCGGGCTCACCTTGACCGGCAAGGTGATGCGCGGCCCGCTGCAGGGCGCGCTGGTGTGCATCGATGCGAACGACGATCTGCGGTGCGATGGCGACGAGCCGGTGGCCGAGACCGATGCGCAAGGCCGCTACACGCTGGTGCTGAGTGCGGCGCAGGCGGCGCTGCTGGCGACTGCGCGGCTGGTGGCGCAGGTGCCGGCGTCGGCGATCGATGCATCGACCGGCACGCCGGTGGGCGACGAGCATGTGCTGCTGGCGAGGCCGTACGAGGCGGGCCGCACGGCGTATCTCTTCACGCCGGTGCGCACGCGCGTCGAGCAGCTGGTGTGGGGCGGTGTGGCGCGCGAAGAGGCCGAGGCTGTTGTCCGGCGCGGAGCGGGCCTGGTCGACCTGGCGCTCGATGACGACTACATCGCGGCGGCCGACGGATTGCATCGCGACGAGGCGGTGTCGGTGCACGAGCAGGCGGTGGCCTGGTTCGGCCAGCAGACGCGCGGGCTGATGGCGATGCTGCACCGGCCGTCGGACGCCTGGTTCAACGCGCAGGCGGGGGCGGGGGTGTTCGAGCTGTCGGCCGATCCGGGCCGCGACGGCCCGGTGTACACGGCGACCGCGACGAACCTGGTGGCCGGGCCGGTGACGGGCGCGATGCTGGCGTCGCGAAGCCGCTGGAGTTTCGATCCGGCCGTCGACACCGCGTTTCACGGCTATGCGCCGATCAGCGAACGATCGGATTTTCTCGATGAGACCGCGGGCTGGCTGGAGGGCGATCCGCAAGGGACGCTCGCGCAGCGGCTGGACGCGGGGCGCGTGCTGCAACTGCGAAGCGGTGTCGCGATCGCGGCCGAGTTGCGCGACGTGGAGGAACTGGCGGGCCGCGCGATCGCGCGCGACGACGTGGGCGGCAGCGCCGACGTGGCGGTGAGCGGCAGCTGGCCCGACGGCGCACAGCGCTACCGGCACCATGCCCGCGTGCAGTGGCGCACCGGTGGGTACGCGCGGGTGCACGAGGAGGGCGAGCCGTTCGGGATGACGCTCGCGAGCCTCGACCAGTTCRTCGCGCTGCGCCAGGTGCAGCCCGACGGCAGCGGCTCATGGCGCGCGCTGCGCGGGGTGGACGCGAGTGCGGTGGAGATGGGCTTCGACGGCGCGGGTGGCGTGGTYTTCCGCGACAGCTCGACGCTGCAGCCGCTGGGCGGCGCCGCGGTCGAGACCTTCACGTTCGGCGGCGTGCCGGTGCTGCGCGTGCCGCTGAGCGAGCAGGCCAGTGCGGCGGAGTTCGGCGTGCTCGGGGTCAGCCTGTATTTCGCGGTGTACAGGGGGGTGCATCAGCTGGACATGGTGGAGGCGGGGTGGATGGAGGTGGGTGCGGAGGKGCGGGGGGTGAACCGCCCTGGTGTGGATGCGCTGACGCACGCTGTGGGCGTGCCTGCGATCGGGCGCTGAGGTCAGCCGAAGATGCCGATGGCTTCCAGCCCTTCCGAATATTCTTCCGATGTCTTGTTGCCGCCGTTGACCTTGCCCTTGCCCTTCGGTGCAAGCCGAGGGGAGGAATCCTCGCTTTTGTCGCTGCGCGCAGATTGGCTGCCACGGACCTCGCCCGGGACCGTGGTGGTGACATTGGAGCCACTTCCATGCCTGTGGTTGAGCTTTGATCCGTCCGTGCCGTCGCACTCGGTATCCGTGTTGGCTCCGGAATCACTCTCCGACAGTCCATCGACAGCGGTCGACTCGCTACCGCTTGAAGAGTCTTTCTTGGTCGCGTCGTAGCGCGGTGGCGCCAGCCTTGATTTCCGGAGGGTCGCGATGGGATCTGGATCCAACCTGCCCGGCATCCGAGTCGGAGGACTCGCCCACTTCCGCAGGAGCTTCGTTGAAAACAACGGCACGGGCTTCACCGCCTGGTCCCACATCTCTCCGAGGACCGAGGTTTCACACTCGTAGTCGAAAGGCGGAGGCAGGTCGTCCACATCGATCTGGGGGGGTATGAGGGTGTCGAAATCCTCGGCTCGCCGTCGCAGGGATGACGCGCTGAACACCGGCATGAAATCTCGTTCCCCCTTCTTCTGGATTCCGCTGTTGGGTGGCACGACCACGCCGGCCACCTTGTAGGCAGCGCGCATGTCGTTCTTCAGCTTCGTGTTCCTGTAGGAGTAGCCGGAGGTCGAGCCGCAGACGGGACCGACACAGGAGAACAGGCTGCCGACCAGGTCGATCCAGTCGGAGCAGGGGTTGTCGAAGCCGGCAATCAACTGGGTGGTGCTCGACGCCACGGTGATCCCCGCCTTGATCGCGAAGAAGCTGCCATTGCCTCCCACGCCATTGGCAAACGCAACGCCGCCCTTGCTTGCAATCTGCGGGCCATTTCCGGTGCGAACGCGGATTTCGGTTTCGGCGCCCCATCGAATGAGGCGCTCGTCACACCACCTGGCGCGCGCTTCATTGTCACAGGCGATGCCGTCATACAGGAACCGCGCGTGGCTGAGGGACCCGATGAGCACTTGCATGACCTGAGCATCCAAGAGATCTTCCTCGTGGAGAGCGTGCAGGTTCCCCTCTTCCGCGTACTTGGCCGCGAGATCAGTTTTGCCGAGCATTTCCAGCAAGTGATTGACTTGGCCGACCGCAGACCCTGACGCATTGACTTTGCTCAGCGCATAGCCGACGAAATCATCGATGGCGCTCCTTGTCGTCTCGACGGAGCCTCGGTCGGGGGAGTCATCGCTGTTGGAGGTACTTGCGTCGCAGCTGCTGTCCGCCTTTTTCTTGGGTTTCTTTTCCTCGTCCTCCCTTTCCTTGATGAGGGCATTGAACTTTTTCTGGAGTCCCGCATACGTCAAGGGAACGCTTCGCTCGCCGGGCCTGCCGGGAATTTCTTTCAGCGCATCAGCGCTCTTGATGTGGCCGATGATGGCCGACATGAGAACGCTGCTGCGAAATTTCAGGACCTTGTTCATTGTTTTCATTCGCGTCATGAACGGACCGATCACCAGTTTGTCCAGCTTGTTTCGATCGATCCTGAGGCTGTTCTCCCGATTGAGGTTGCCCCGCTCGGTCTGGCTGATCAACGCAAACAAGCTGGCAATCTTGTTGCAATGGTCCCCTCCGGATGCGGATCCCTGCGTGGATCGATAGAACAACACCTGCGTGAGGCTCAATGTCGCCGAAACAACGCTTGCGGTGATCTTGCCGGCGTCGTAGCCGCTCGCGTGGGAAGCGATTTCATGTCCAGCCTTGACGACCGAGGCAAGGCCGTTGGACATGTTCAGCATGCTGCGCACCCACTTCCCGTCACCGACGTGGTGCTGAACGTTCGTTCGTGTCATCCGATCTCCGACCGCCAGTTCGTCGATCAACCGAGTCCGGTGCGTCCGCAGATCTTCATGTACCCCTGACGAGGCGGGGGGGGCGTCGCTGTCAATCGACCTATCAATGGTCAAGGCCTTCAGCAAGTCCGTGATCAAGTCGCGATGGTCGGTGAGTCTTTGCAGCCTCAGTTTCTCAGGGCCTGCCAGCTCCAGGGCTTTGCCGCCATCGTCCTTCTTCTTCCCCTGCTCGATCAACTGATCGGTGTGCGTCTTTCGCCGCTCCAGCTTCTCCTTCATGGTCTCGATGGCACCGCGCCCGTTCAGGCTCGCCTCGATGACTTTCTTGACGAGCTTGAGATCCCGTTTGACATGAGCCATCGAAGGAGGGGGCGCGTCGTTGCCGTCCCAGTCCTTGTAGCTGACGGTGGGTTGATCGGGCATGAACCGGGGCGCAACAAAGGCCGTTTCCTGTACGACCTTGCTTTGATTCGTGCCACTTCCCACGATCCCGACACAGCACGTGACGAACGACTGGAGGACCGCATAGGCAATGTTGAAGCTTGCCTTTGCAGTCTTCAATGCAATGGCGTGGGTGGGCGCTGCCACCGCTGCGATGTCGAGAACCAACCCCAGGAGGGTCTTTGCAATCAGGAGCCCGCTGCTGAGGTCATTCACGAACACCGACGGATCAACATAGGCCTCGCCCATGTTCTTGCATCGATCCTTTGTTTCGTTGGTCCAATCGTCTTTGGTGGCCAATCCGTAGGCTTGTGCAAGCAGGGTGCCGAGTGCAGTTACACGTTTTTCAATGTCGTGTTGATTGGTACGGCCGAGTTGCCGGTCTGCGCGCAGTTGCTGATAGCCGAGGCGGTACTCGTTCATCAGCCTCTTGAAGTCCGAGTCGGGCGTGAACTTCTTGCTCCAAGTCGTTCGTTCGGCTTGGATGGCCTCGTCCAGCACCTTGATGGTTGCCTCAAGCGCTTCGTGAGCGGCGTCTCCCTCGGTCAACATCGATTGAACAGCCGTGCTCACTGAGACCTTGCTTCTTTTCTTTAGAGTCGGGCCTGATTGCATCTGCTCGTCTGTCGAACTCTCATCGCTGCCGCCATGATCTTTGGCATTGCTGATGTCTTCAGTCGGAGCACGCCAGGTTTTGAAGCAATCGAACATGGTGGGTAGGAACTTCAGGTTTTGGAGAGGGCGAGCGCCATCGGAATCGGGCTCGTCCGCTGGAATCAACGGGCTTCTTCGCCGAACAGGAACGGGCGCCACCTCCGGACGGCAGCCGCGAGGCGCACCGCGCGGGCGTACAGCTCCTCGGCGCTTGCGATGTCGAGGTCGTGCGTCTCGGCGCAGGTGACTTCCGCGGTGTCGGGGTGGATGCTGAAGCCGCTGCTCTGCAAGGTGCAGAACTGGAAGTTCAGATGAAGCAACCGCTCGTACAGAAGCGCTTCATGCCCCGATGGAACAGCCCCCATCCGGCACTCGATGACCAGCTGATCGCCGGCGCGGACACCGGTGACGCGAGTCAGTGACAACGACTCCCCTTGCACGGTGAAGTCGATCGTCAGAAAGGGCGTCGGGTGGTCCGATGGGGTGGACAGGGCACTGCTCTGCATGCTGACGGCTCCCGTCTCGTCCATCAATGGCAGATCGCTCGGGGCATCGTGGCCCGCCAGTGATCGACCCAGGGAATCAGGCCCTCCATCGTTCCGAGCACGCCTGTCGCGGTGGCACCTTGCAAGGGCGACAGGACGCTGTAGATCAGTTCCCGCGTGTCGGTATCCAATACGAACATGCCGGCGCCCTGCCGCGCCAGGACGTGGTTCATCTCCAGCGCCGCGCGCATCAACTCATCGGCCGGTGGTTCCTGGGGGAGGGTGCAGAAGGAGCACTGCAGGGCAAACCTGCCGATGCTGTCGTCAGGATCCTCGTGCAGCAGCCGGAACCCGACATCGCGCAATTGCAGCGTCGTCTGCCAGCCTCCCTCGAACGCGTCGCCAACGGGTGGCAGCGTCTGCCCGCGCAAGCGGTAGAGCGATTCCGTCAGCTCGATGAAGTGCCTTCGCCACAGGCGAATCTCGGTCGTCATGGTGTCTCCTGCAAGTCTTTTATGGCTGCAGGTGACATCTCCGCAGCATCTTGCAGGTTGAGTAACAGCGCCGGTCCGCCGGTTCCCTGCGAAAGGGTCGGCGGTACGCTCCTACTTCCGCATCAACGTACTCTTCCCGAACAACGACTCGATCAGGTCCACCGCCACCTCCGCCGTCCGGTTGCGCACGTCCAGCGCCGGGTTCAGCTCCATCACGTCGAGCGAGCCGAGCCGGCCGGTGTCGGCGATCATCTCCATGCACAGCTGCGCTTCGCGGTAGGTCGGCCCGCCGCGCACCGTGGTGCCCACGCCGGGCGCCACGTCKGGGTCGAGGAAGTCCACGTCGAAGCTCACGTGCAAATGCGTGTTCGCATCCAGCGTCGCCAGCGCCAGCTCCATCGCATGCCGCATCCCCATCTCGTCGATGTAGCGCATGTCGAACACCTCCAGGTCCATCTCGTGCACGAAGCGCTTCTCGCCCTCGTCGACGCTGCGGATGCCGATCTGCCGGATCCACTTCGGGTTGATCGCCGGCACGTGCCCGCCGATCTCGATCAGCTCCTTCGGGCCGTGCCCGCACAGGCACGCTACCGGCATGCCGTGCAGGTTGCCGCTCGGCGTCAGGATGTTGGTGTTGAAATCGGCATGCGCGTCGAGCCACAGGATGCGCAGCTTCTTGCCCGTCTCGCGGCAGTGCCGCGACACCGCGCTGATCGACCCCAGCCCCAGGCAGTGGTCGCCGCCCAGCAGGATCGGCAGCCGCCCCAGCACCAGCTCGGCATGCACCGCGGTGTGCACCGCCTGGTTCCAGGCCACCACCTCGTGCAGGTGGCGGTAGCCGTCGACCGGCGGCAGCCACGGGTTCGACGGGCCGGCCAGGTTGCCGCGGTCGGCCACCTCCAGCCCGTGGCCTTCGAGCACCGGCACGATGTTGGCCACGCGCAAGGCCTCCGGCCCCATGCTCGAGCCGCGCGTGCCGGCGCCGATGTCGGTCGGCGCGCCGATGATGCTGATCTGTTTGCTCATGTCAGAGGTCCGTCGCGAAATGGTTCTTGTCGTCAGGGTCCACCTCGGCAAGCGCCATGCCGTACTCGGCCTCCAGCACGCTCCACGCCTCCTCCGCCGTCTCGACGAAGCGGAACAGCTGCAGGTCGACCTCGCTGATCATGCCGGTCTGCACCAGCAGTTCGAAGTTGATCAGCTGCGTCCAGAACTCGCGCCCGAACAGCAGGATCGGCCGGCGCCGGCACTTGCCGGTCTGGATCAGTGTCAGCGCCTCGAACATCTCGTCGAGCGTGCCGAAGCCGCCGGGGAAGCACACCAGCCCGATGCTGCGCATCAGGAAGTGCATCTTGCGCATGCCGAAGTAGTGGAACTGGAAGCACAGCTCCGGCGTGATGTAGGGGTTCGGTGCCTGCTCGTGCGGCAGCACGATGTTCAGCCCGATGCTCTTGCCGCCCACCTCGTAGGCACCGCGGTTGCCCGCCTCCATGATGCCGGGGCCGCCGCCGGTCACCACATAGATCGGCGTGGCGAGCGTCTTCGACCTCAGCGTGACGATCTCGGCGAACTTGCGCGCCTCATCGTAGAAGCGCGACATCGCCACGTGCCGCTCGGCGATGCGCAGCGCCGTGGCATCGCCGGCGGCCTGCGCGTCGCCCAGCAGGCGCTGCGCGACCTCCGGCGACACGATGCGCGCGCTGCCGAAGATCACGATCGTCGATTCGATGCCCTGCTCGCTCTGCACGAGCTCCGGTTTCAGCAGCTCCAGCTGCATGCGCACCGGGCGCAGTTCCTCGCGCAGCAGGAAGGTGGTGTCGGTGAACGCCAGCCGGTAGGCGCTCTCGGGGCCGTCGTAGCGGCTGGCCGGGGCCTGGGGCTTGTCGGCCTCCTGGCGGGCTGACGGGAAATTGCGGGCGGTGAGGTCGGTTCTCTTGTCCATGGGGCGCAGCTTAACGCCGCCGGGGGTGTGAATTTCGGGTGTGAATCAGCCGGTTTGCGAGAGCAAGGCCGCGAAGGCCTCGCGCATCGCCGGGGTGCTGGCGGCGAGCGAGCGGCTCTCGAGCAGCGGCCGCCCGTCGCGCGCCTCGATCCCGGCCCCCGCCTCGCGCAGCAGCACGATGCCGGCGGCGGCATCCCAGGCGCCCATGTCGTGCTCCCAGAACGCGTCGATCCTGCCCGCCGCCAGGTAGGCCAGCTCCAGCGCCATCGAGCCGGAGCGCCGCACGCCGCCGAAGCTGCGCAGCACGCGGCCGAACTCGCCCAGGTAGCTCGCCATGCGCGGCGACGTGGGCTTGGGGAACACCGTCGCGGCCAGCGCATCGATCGGCCGGGCCCGCTCGGCGCACTGCAGCGCCGCGCCGTTCAGCCGCGCGCCGCGCCCGCGGATCGCCGCGAAGAACTCGTTGCGGCAGGGGTCGAAGATCGTCCCCACCACCGGCTCGCCCCCCACCACCAGCGCCACCGACACCGCGTACTGCGGGTAGCCGCGCAGGTAGTTGGCGGTGCCGTCCAGCGGATCGACCACCCACAGCGGCGGGTCGCCGTCACCCGCGGCAACGGCTTCCCGTCGGCCAGTTTCCTCGCCGAGGAAGGCATGGCCCGGGTAGGCGCGGCGCACCACGTCGTGGATCAACTGCTCGGCCTCGTGGTCGATCTCGCTGGCCAGGTCGCCCGGCTGCTTGCGCATCAGCGCCACCGCGTTCAGCCGCGAGCGCGAGGCCTGCAGGTGGGCGCCGGCCGCGCGCGCCGCGCGTTCGGCCACCTTGTAGGCGGCGAGCAGGTCCAGCGGGCCATTGGCAAAAGCGTCGGCAACAGTATCGGCAACAGCGGTCATCGGGCAGCATCCTTCCGGGACAACAGGCTCACGTAGTCGTGCTGGGCGGTGTTGATGGTCGATTCGCGGTGCTCCACCGGCTTGTCGCCGAAGGTCAGCGCGACGCGGTGCACCTGCATCACCGGCAGCCCGGCCGCGATGCCGAGCAGTCGCCCCACATGCCGGTCGGCCGCCGCCGCGCGGGCGCGTTCGCGCGCATGCACGACGGTGATGCCGAACTCGTTCTGGTACAGCTGGTACAGCGTGCTCGGCCGCTCGCGCAGCCGCTTCTCGGTCAGCCCCTTGAAGAGGCTGGCCGGCAGCGTCAGCCGGTCGAGGATGACCGCGCGACCCTGCAGCGCGAGCCGGTTCTCGAACTGGAAGGCGGCGTCGCCGGCGCGCAGCCCCAGCGCCTCGGCCACCGGCTCGTCGAGCTTGGTGCGGTCGAACGACACCAGCTCGACGGAGGGCGCCTCGCGCAGCCCGTCGGAGCGCTCGACGTGGAAGAACTGGAACAGGAAGCGGTCGGCCGAGTGCGTCGCGACGAAGGTGCCCCGGCCCTGGCGCCGCACCAGGATGTGCTCGGCCGACAGCTCGTCGACCGCCTTGCGCAGCGTGCCGATCGACACGCCGAACGCGAGCGCCAGCTCGGTCTCGCTCGGCAGCGTCTGCCCCGGCGCCCAGGTGCCGGCCTCGATCGATTGCAGCAGCGCGCGCTTCACGACGCGGTACAGCGGCATGCCGGCCGACTCCGGGGCGATGGCCTCGAAGTGCGGACGGGCAGGCACGGGCGCGGTCGGCATGGCCGCGATTCTAGGGCCAAGAGGTTCAGGTCAACCAAGTCATATGGATGACTGGTTTGACAGCCAGGAAACGCCGGCCGATATTCGCCGCCATCGTTGCAGGCAGCCGCGTTGCGCGGCAGGAGTTTCCGGATGATTCATTTCGTATTGCACGACGCCCACGACAGCGTCGCGGTGGTGGTGGTCGAGGGCGTCAAGGCCGGCATGCCGCTGGCCGGCTGGATCATGGACGAGGACCGCATGACCGAGCTGGTCGCGCGGCAGGACATCCCGATCGGCCACAAGGTCGCGTTGCGCGACATGGCCGTCGGCGACACGGTGCTGAAGTACGGCATCGACATGGGCAAGGTGGTCGCGCCGATCAAGGCCGGCGAGCACGCCCACGTTCAGAACATCAAGACCAAGCGCTGGTAACGGGATCCACCATGGCAGTCATTTCGAAGAACACCACCTTCCTGGGCTACCGCCGCGAGAACGGCCGCGTTGGCGTGCGCAACCACGTGATCATCCTGCCGCTGGACGACCTGTCCAACGCCGCGGCCGAGGCCGTCGCCCACAACATCAAGGGCACGATGGCGATCCCGCACCCGTACGGGCGGCTGCAGTTCGGCGCCGACCTCGACCTGCACTTCCGCACGCTGATCGGTGCCGGCTGCAACCCGAACGTCGCGGCGGTCGTCGTGATCGGCATCGAGGACGGCTGGACCAAGAAGGTCGTCGACGGCATCGCCGCCACCGGCAAGCCGGTCATCGGCTTCGGCATCGAGGGCCATGGCGACCACGACACCATCCTGCGCGCCTCGCGCGCCGCCCGCGAGTACGTGCAATGGGCGAGCGAGAAGCAGCGCGAGGCCTGCGCGCTCGGCGAGCTGTGGGTCTCCACCAAGTGCGGCGAGTCCGACACCACCTCGGGCTGCGGCGCGAACCCGACGGTCGGCAATGCGTTCGACAAGCTGCACCCGCTGGGCAGCACGCTGTGTTTCGGCGAGACCTCCGAGATCACCGGTGGCGAGCAGATCGTCGCGGCGCGCTGCGTGAACGACGCGGTGCGCGAGCGCTTCATGTTCATGTTCAACCGCTACCAGGACATGATCAACCGCCACAAGACCAGCGACCTCTCCGACAGCCAGCCGACCAAGGGCAACATCGCCGGCGGGCTGACGACGATCGAGGAGAAGGCGCTCGGCAACATCCAGAAGATCGGCAAGACCTGCACCGTCGACGGCGTGATCGACAAGGCCGAGATCCCGACCCACCCGGGCCTGTGGTTCATGGATTCGTCGTCGGCCGCGGCCGAGATGGTGACGCTGTGCGCGGCGTCGGGCTTTGCGGTGCACTTCTTCCCGACCGGCCAGGGCAACGTGATCGGCAACCCGATCGTGCCGGTGATCAAGATCTGCGCGAACCCGCGCACCGTGCGGCTGATGGGCGAGCACATCGATGTCGACACCTCGGGGCTGCTGCAGCGCGAGATCACGCTCGACCAGGCGGGCGACCAGCTGCTCGAATCGATGCTGCGCACCGCCAACGGCCGGCTGACCGCGGCCGAGGCGCTGGGCCACCGCGAGTTCGTGCTGACCCGGCTTTTCGAGAGTGCATGATCCGGCGATGAAGATCCTCATCACCGAATTCATGGATGCGCCGGCGGTGGCGCAGCTGGCCGCGAAGCACGAGGTCGTGCACGACGCGACGCTGGTCGACCATCCGGCGCGGATGATCGCGCTGGCGTCCAGCGTCGACGCGATCATCGTGCGCAACCGCACGCAGGTCAGGGGCGACCTGCTGGCGGCGCTCACGCGCTGCAGGGTCGTCGGGCGCTTGGGCGTCGGGCTCGACAACATCGACCTGGCCGGCTGCGAAACACGCGGCATCCGCGTGATCCCGGCCACCGGCGCCAATGCGCAGAGCGTGGCCGAGTACGTCGTCGCGACCGCGATGCTGCTGCTGCGCGGCGCCTATGGCTCGTCGGCCGAGGTCGCCGCAGGCAAGTGGCCGCGCGCCGCACTGACGAACGGGCGCGAGATCGGCGGCAAGACGCTGGGGCTGGTCGGCTACGGCTCGATCGGGCAGCTCACGGGACGGCTGGCGCGCCTGCTCGGCATGCGGGTCATCGCGCACGATGCCGCGATGCCGGCCGGCGCCGACCTGCCGTCGCTGGCGCTCGACGCGCTGCTGGCGCAGGCCGATGTCGTCAGCCTGCACGTGCCGCTGCTCGACAGCACGCGCCACCTGATCGATGCGCGGCGCCTGACCGCGATGAAGCCCGGAGCGGTCCTGATCAACACCGCACGCGGCGGCGTCGTCGACGAGGCGGCGCTGGCCGAGGCGCTGCGCAGCGGCCACCTCGCCGGCGCGGCGCTCGATGTCTTCGAGGTCGAGCCGCTGCCCGCCGGC